>DIVN01000108.1 GCA_002435875.1 Anaerolineales bacterium UBA6131 | reverse complement strand
GGTTGTCTCAGGAGCAGGTATAGTCGCCACTTCGGTGGCGGATGGAGTCGCGGTTGGGCTGATCGCATCAGTCGGTAGCACGGCCAGGGTAGGCTCAGTGGTTGGAGTCAACTCTGGGCTTGAGGTGGGTGTGACGGTAGCGACGACAGGGGGAAGCCCTCCCTCTAGTTCGTCCAATGCCTGTTCGGCCTCGGCGGCAGTTTGCTCGGCTATCTGAGCGGCTGATGCCAGGATCGCTGCCGCTGGAGGCTTTGCTTCAGCACTGGCTGACCGCAGGGTCTCAGCCTGGGTAAGGCTGCCTTCGTGTACCTGGCTGAGCAAGGCCGGCTGGCTGCCGGTGGGAGCCGCCAGCGCTGCCCGCATCGCGCCGTCCCACTCTGCAGCCATACGTTGCACGACCTGTCCATCAATCTGCTGTTGGGTAGCAGCCAGGCGCAACATCTCATAACCACGCTCGTGCGCAAACTGTATGTGGAGCCGTGTGCGGGTAGGGGGCGTCAAAGCCACGTTGAGGCGTATCTCTTCCGCAGCGATCTTGAGTGGATACAGCGTCGAACCAGGGAGGCTATCGACCGCGGCGCTGACCGCACCCAGGCCAACGCACATGAGCAACAAGAGCGACAGCGCTGGTCCGAGCAACCACTGGCGCATGCGCCCACTCCAAGCCCGGGATAGGCCTGTACTATGGTAGGTCTCGCGCTGTGCGACAGCCGCAGAGAGAAAGCGAGCACGGTCAGCGTTCGTTCTCTGAGGACTGGGCACAGGCTGACGCGCGAGCTCGTCCAGTTGCCGGGCGAACTGCAAGAGCTGCTGTAGCTCTTCACGCTCTTTGGAGGACAGCGCAGCTACCGCGGGCTCTTGCAAGAACATGGTCGCATCTTGGCCCTGGCGCAGGCGTAGAATGCCCTGTTCCAGCAAGGTCGCTACATTGAAAGTCATCGGCCCGCCCTCGGGCCAAATGAGGATGTAATCGCCGCACCTGTCACTGGCCGAATACAATAATTGATAATGGCGTACAACAAGGCCAGCAACGGCTGATCCATGACGCGGCGCAGCGTCAGTCGGTTCGTCATCGCGTTTGCGTTTTGTCCCCCGCTTCCACCTTTCGTTGCAGCCTTACTCTTGCCACCTGAACCGGCTGCGTGACCGCCAGAAGGCGGATTATCCACAAGCGCATTGCGCAGTACGCCCAAAGCGCGGTGCTGCAGGGCGTCGACGGCGCCCTCGCTCTTCCCGATAATCTGAGCGACCTCGCGGCTGTCCATGCCCTCAAAGAACTTGAGGACCACAACCTGCTGCTGGCTTTCGGTGAGTTGGTGCAACGCCAGCCTTACTCGATCAAGAAGCAACTGCTGTTCAGCGCTGTGCTCTGGATCAAGCTCGTTGCTCTCTACCCACTCAGCAAGCTCTAGCTCTTCGGGAGGGCGACGCCGAAAGCTGTCTACCACCAGATTGTGCGCGACGCGATAGAGCCAGGCTCCCAGATTGTCGCGAGGGCTCTTGCCTTCCTTGACTGCCCTTAGCAAGCGAAAGAATACGTTGGCCGTCAGGTCTTCGGCTGGCCCGACCCTCCCCACGTATCCATATACATAACGGTAGATGCGGTCGTGATAGTCGTCAAAGACCTGGGAGAGGGCCTCGGTATCGCACTGGCGGATTCGTTCGAGCAGATTGCCATCTTCCGGCAAGAATTCTCCTCGCTCCGTCCACTCATAGGACGGATGAGATGTGCTGCGCATACGCGTGTTCAGAAAGTCGATCAATGGTAGCTGAGGAGTGCGCCTTTGTCAAGCACACCACAGAATGGACGCCTACTCCCATGGAGAACGCTGACGTGGTGTCGTGTCGACGGCTGCGATCGCAGGGGGACTAGGCGAGGCAGAGCCTGACGGATCAGGGGCACTTACTCCGAAGGGGACTGGCAGATGCGCGGATCTGTCGGCGCGCGGGCGACAAGCCACCCGCGCGCCGAGGAAACTTGCATCTAGCGCGTCAGCAGGTAGGTGACGTTGCGAGACGGTAGGTAGTTGTATACCTGGATCAAGTACGTTCCTGGCATCTCGAGCTTGAACTTGGCCTCGTGGCCCCCCTTGGCAACAAGCATACCACCGGACGGGGCATATACGTTCATGCCGAATCCGTTCGAAATCCACTCGTCGTCGGGTGCATAGGACAGGCGCAGAGTTACCTCGGAACGGTTGCCAGTAGAGTCGATCTTGTAGTAGTGGAACCGTCCTGAATGATCACCCACCAAGGAACTGGCGGCGATGGCCAGCGGTGCGGCCTCGTCAGGACGGGCGGGTGGCGGTGGTACTGGCGTGGGCCCGGGCAGCCCAGTGATCTCCACATGGAAGCGTACAGTGACGTTGTCCAAGTAGTTGTACACCTGTATCAACCATGGCTGCGCATTCGTGTCCGCCCAGCGCAGCGCTTTGCGGCCGGGAGTGCCGTCTGCTGGCACACCGCTGCCAATCAAATACCCATTGAAGCCGTAGACGTTGAATCCCGTCCCGGACATAGCGCCCGGATCACCAGGTGCCATGTCTGCCTGAATGGTCACCACGGCTCCTCCACCAGGGTAGTCGATGCCGATGTAGCCGAAAGACCCGGCATGGTTACCGGCGAGCGCGAAATCCAGGCTGGAGTCGTGCGCCACATGCAGTGGCTTGTTCGCATCCTTGCTGATCTCGGCGCTGGCAGGGCTCAGCGCGAACAGCACCGCGAACAAAACCAGCGATGCAATAGCCACGAGGGTTCGCTTGCGCATCAAAGTGCTCCTTTCTTATCAGTGCCCGCTGCACGGCAACAGCCAGCACAGCACTTGGCTACTACAGAAGACGGGAAAGCCGCCCTTTCGTTGCGGGCAGATTTCTTGCATGTTGCAGCCTGCCGGACTGACAAAAAAGCGAGGGGGAAGCGACGCTCCCCCCTCGACATGTCATGGCTACTCAACCATATAGTCGCGCAGCTGCCGACTGCGGCTCGGATGACGCAGCCGATTCAGAGCTTCGCGCTCGATCTGCCTTATGCGCTCACGAGTCAGGCCGAACTTCTCACCTACCTCTTTCAACGTGTAGGAGCGACCGTCCTGCAACCCGAAGCGTAGTCGCAAGATTCTGGCCTCCCTCGGACTCAGCGTGGCCAGGATTTCCTCCATCTTCTGGGCCAGGAGGCTTTGGGTGACGGTCTCGCTAGGTGTGGGGCTGTCCTCATCTTCGATGAACTCGCCCAGCTCGCTATCCTCTTCTTCGCCGACAGGCTTCTCTAGAGAAAGCGGTCGCCTTGATACCCGCAGAAGCCAGCGCACCTTAGTTGGGTTCAGACCCATGCGGTCAGCAATCTCACTAGGCGTCGGCCGTTGACCCGCATTCTGCTCCAATTGCTGGGCCGTGCGATACACTTTGCGGATACGGTCCCCGACGTGCGAGGGCAAGCGGATGATGCGCCCCTGTTCGGCCAGCGCTCGGGTGATGCTTTGTCGGATCCACCATGTGGCATAGGTGCTGAACTTGCACCCACGTCGGTAGTCGAACTTTTCTACGGCTTTCATCAGGCCCAGGTTTCCTTCCTGGATCAGATCCAGGAANNAGCGCTTGGCGATGCTTACCACCAGACGCGTGTTAGCCTTGATCAGATGAGCGCGCGCCCCATTGCCGATCTCAATGTCTCGGAGGAACTTTTCGCGCAGCACGGGGTTCTGGCTATCTCTCTCGAGACGTCGTTGCGCAACCTTACCGCGCTCCAGCTGCTTGGCAAGGTGCACTTCCTCCTCTGGCTTGAGCAAAGGAACGCTCGCCATCTCCTTGAGGTAGAGACTGATGCTATCATCGCTACTTATTCCACTCAGGTCGAAGCTTTCGTCTTCGGACTCGGCCTCAGCTTCTACCTCTTGCTCTTTCGTCTCAGCAGCTTTCTCTTCGCTTTCTTCCTCTTCGGAGATGATCTCGATTCCCTCGTTGTAGAGGTACATCAGAAGGTCCTCCAGTTGCGGAAGGTTCTTTTCGGCTTCCGGGAAGTATTCAAGCACGTCTTCGACCGTGAGATAGCCTTGTTCTTCGGCTTTCTCCACCAACTCGCGCGCCGGATCCAGCGTCTTGACCTTATCTTTGGCGGTAGCTTCAGTCATGTTCCTCTCGTTGTTTTCAGATACACGCAACTACCCAGGGTAGTCAAGAGAGATGTGGGATGGGCGTCAAGATCCGCGTGCCCGTGTTGCTCTGCATGGGGTGTTGCAGAAGCGGTCTGCCGTTTGATGGCCAGGGCAGCGGCATTACAAGCCTGACCTCCCATTCTCCCGCCTTCGGGCGCGGCAACCGCCGACCGCCTTCGACATCGTCATTATAGCATGATTGCCGCACTATGTCAATGGTTTTCGTCGTAATTCGGATTGTGCCGACGTTCCATGGCCGTCTCATGAGAACAGCCGCGTTACACTACGTCTTTTTCTGGAGATGAGCAAGACCCAGTGCGGCGAGGCCTTCGCCCCGCCGCACTGGCCACATGGCTTCTGCTTGCGATGCTGATGAAAGAACGGGGACGTCTGCTACCTGGACTTGGTTTCCACCTTGATCGTCTTTGGCTTGACTTCCTCGCTCTTGGGCACCGTCAGGGTCAGCACTCCATTCTCATAGCTGGCCTTCGCTTTGTCGGCACGCACGCCTTCGGGCAGATCTAGTGATCGCTGAAACTGGCCAAAATAGCGCTCCTGACGAAGATAATGTTCCCTCTCCACTTTTTCCTCAGAAGACACCTCGGCCTTGATCGTGAGGCGATTGCCGGTGATCGTGAGCTCCACATCCTCAGCCTTGATTCCTGGGAGATTAGACTTCACCACCACGCTGTCCGCTGTCTCATACACGTCCGTGGCTAGCGACTCTGCCCCGAGTAGCGTAGGGACACCTCTAGCTCGCACAAAGCTATCCTCAAACAGACGATTCGTGGCATCGCGAAGCGAAACCAGGTCGCTTAATGGTTCCCACCTAATCAAGCTGGCCATCATTTACCTCCTGCTACTTGTCATGCTCGAATCCACATTTATGATAGCACACAAGTGTTAGCTCTGCGCAAGAAGTCTGTTAGACGGGTATTAGAGCCGTCCGACCCGAGGTGCCCGGTGAGAACCTCAGTCTCGACGGCGAGACGATCCCATGAGTACGAACACGTAGTATAGAAGCGTGGACATCGTCTGTACGACGGCTGCTACATAGGTCCATGCTGCCGCGTCCAATACCTTAGCGGCCGCAGCCAGCTCCTGCCCTCCGGATACCAAGCCCGTGCCCTGCAACATCTGTAGTGCCCGTGAGCTAGCATCCTTTTCCACGGGCAGCGTGAGCAACGAGAAGACCGCCCCTGCTGAGAATAGGAGAATGCCCAGCCACGCAAGACCGGACCACTGCAGCACAAGGCCAGCGAAGAAGACGATGGGCCCCAGCGCGGAGCTAATCTGGACGATGGGAACGATGCCGGAGCGCAGCCGCAGAAGCGGATACTGGGTCTTGTCCTGCTGAGCATGCCCAACCTCATGTGCCACGATGCTAATGGCGGCAACAGATCGGCTGTTGGCTACGCCAGAAGACAGACGCAGCGTGTCCGACTGCGGATCATAGTGATCGGTGAGCTCTCCCTGCGTGCCTTCGATGGACACATTGCCCATCCCGCCGGCACGCAGCAACTGCTCGGCCGCCTGCACGCCGCTGATGCCCGTGCTGTTCGGCACCTGCAGGTAACGCTTGTAGGCGCCCTGGACGCGCGACTGCGCCCACATCGCCAGCAGCAAGCCTGGCAGGGCGAACACAAAATACATCGGATCCCAATACATGTCTTTCTCCTATCCCTGAGTTGACTCTGACTTGGTCAAGCTGTGCCCAGATCACGGTCTGATCTGCTGGTATGTTCGGAGCAGGCCGTGTCAGGATTGACCCGGCACGCCTCAACTGCCAGTTTCTCGTCTACGCCCTGCACGGGCCCGAGCAAGATAACACCGGATGCTTGCACGACTGCGCGACATTCCTCACCAGATGGTAGGCAAGAGTAGTCGCATGTGCAAGGGCCGCCTTTGGCGCAACCCAGGCAGCAGTAAGACTGTCCGTTCACCAAAGTCGGTCGCCAACCGATGGGTATTCCGCAGTTCGCACAATACAGTGTTGTCATCAGTCGTTCGAGTTCTGCTCAGGATTTGCTCCGCAAACATGGAGGACTGCCTTGCATTCTATCTCCTGTTCGGTAGAACAATACTTGAGGCGCGTTAGATTCGTGTTAGAATCGGTGAGTGTGGCCGGAAACCCCATCAGAGACCGACCACGTGCATTCTAACGCATGTCTAACGCCCCGCTAATGACTCTCTAACGCAAACATCGCATACTGGCATCGGATTGTTACACATATCAGGAGGTGGACAATGTCAGTTGTGAGATGGCATCCCTTTGAGGATATGCTTACGCTTCGTGAGGCCATGAATCAGCTGCTTGAGGACAGTGTGGTTCGATCAGGCCGGCCTGCGGGTAGAGCTGGCGCCGCGGTTCCTCCCATTAACCTGTGGGAGGACAATGACGCTCTTCATCTTGTTGCTCGCGTCCCCGGGCTTGACGCGTCGAACCTGGACATCTCTATCACCGGTGATGCCCTGACCATCCGCGGCAAACTGGACAGCGATGCGGAGCGTGAGGAAAGCAAGCAGTGGTGCTGGTACGCCAATGAGCTGTGGTATGGCAACTTTGAGCGAACCATCACGCTGCCGACCAAGGTACAGGGAGATAAGGTCGAGGCGGTGTTCAAGGCTGGAAACCTGCACTTGACCATGCCCAAGGCAGAGGAAGTCAAGGCACATACGATCAAGGTGAAAGTAGATTAGTATCCTATCTGGGTGACGGTCTGGTTAGCTAGAAGAACGGCAGGGTGACGCGACAAAGAAGGCACGCTTGTGTGCCCGATCCTGCTGCTTCAGTTTGATCTCCAGTTTCATGGCTTCCACTCGGTCGCCTACTTCGCGCCAGCCGATCAGACGAACAGGCAGTCGGCTTCGGGTGTAGCGCGCACCTCGACCCTTGTTGTGCTGCTGCAGACGTCGTTCCGGATCGGTGGCGATCCCCGTGTAGAGCGTACCGTCTGCACACTCCAGCAGGTAGATGTACCAGGTCCGCGCTGGATCCGGCGCCGGCGCAACTTCGTTCTCTATCTCGCCTGCTGCTGCGCCATGCTGGTCGGTTCGAGGGCGGGCCTTTGGGCGTCTGTGTTGGCTCATCGGATTTGCCCTGGCATGACCGGCCCTGAGCTGAAGTTGGCCACCGCGGGCATGTGTCTATAATAGTGTGCGAACGTTTGAGCCTCCGTTGAGCAGGAGAGGGCCTGAAGTATGAAGATTCTGCGTCTATCGCTGATTGCTCTGACAGGAGCGTGGCTGGCACAGCAGATCAATCTACCCACTCCGCTGATGCTGGGGCCGATCTTTGCGCTGTTCCTGGCCAAGCTTGTGGGACTGGACGTAGGAAAGGCCCCTGGTACATACGGCGAGCTGGGCAAGATCCTCCTGGGCACCTGCGTAGGTGCCACTTTCAACCGCGCGGTCCTGGCCAGACTCGGGCCTCTGATATTGCCCTCTGCACTAGCGACCCTGGTCCTGATCGCCTCTGCCCTGCTGCTTGCGGCAGCGCTCGCCCGGATTACTGGTCTCAGCCTGGCGACGGCACTGCTGAGCCTCACACCAGGCGGAATGGCCGAAATGGTCGCTGTAGCCGATGAGGCGCAGGCTGACATGGCTGCCGTGGCGGTACTCCAGCTGCTTCGTTTTGTCATGGTGCTGCTGCTCGTTCCCTTGCTTATCGTATGGTTATCCGCTTGAGGCGCCCGTGAGTGACCTGAATCACGTCCTCGTTCTTTTGGCAGTTGGTGTAAGCGGCGGTCTGCTCGCCCGTCGGCTGCGTTTGCCGGGCGGCCCGATGGTTGGCGCGATGTTGGCGACCGGCTTGGTGAGCCTGGCCGCGGCCGATTCTTCTCCGTTGCCAGAAGGTATCCGCAGTTTTGCCATGCTCTTGCTTGGCACCTCAATCGGAGCCTCCTTGGAGCGTTCGGCCGTCGTCCGCCTGCGCCGTGTGCTGCCCACCGCTTTGCTCGCCATACTGACCCTCATCGCCGTGGGTTTTGCGCTTGGCTGGACGCTCTACCGCTTTGCCGGGGGGCGGATCCTGTTGGTCACCGCCATGCTGAGCACGATGCCTGGCGGAGCCAGTGGACTGGCTGCCGCGGCGTACGACCTTGGCGCCGAGCCCGAGCTGGTGGCCTCGTTTCACCTCGTGCGCATCATCCTTGTCTTTAGCGCCCTGCCTGCGGCGTTACAGTGGCTGCTGCACGCTCACCGTTCCAGACAGCCACGAAAGCCCCAGGCTTAGCCTGCTGATCAGATCACGTGGGCCCGACCGTTTGCACTACTTTGTGCTTGCCTGGCGTTGTCGGTAGGCGCGGATGTAGCGCATGGAATAGTCGTCTTTGCCCAGCAATACGTCGGTAGCCAACACGGCAGCGCGCACCTTGCTCACGTGTACCACAGGGCAGGTGACTCCGGTGGAGATGGCCATCGCGAGGAAAGCCCAGTTGATGACATCGCGCTCGGGCAGGCCAAAAGAGATGTTGCTCGCCCCCAGTGTCTGGTTGACGCCGAATTCGTCGCGCACGCGGCGTATCGCTTCCAGCGTCACCACGCCCGCCTTGCTGTCGGCGCTCACGGCGAGCGCCAGGCAGTCCACGATGAGGTCCTCCTGTGGGATGCCCATGGCGGTTGCTCGTTCGACGATTTTGGCTACCACCGCCAGGCGTCGATC
Organism: Anaerolineales bacterium UBA6131; assembly: GCA_002435875.1. GTDB lineage: Bacteria > Chloroflexota > Anaerolineae > UBA2200 > UBA2200 > UBA6131. The sequence goes on along the minus strand of DIVN01000108.1, from coordinate 11,247 downwards.
GGCCGTCGCGGGGATGCCCTCATCATCCATGGCCAGGCAGACCAAGGCGGCGCCGAAATCCTTCGCCAAAGGCAGCACTGACTGAAGCCGGTACTCCTGACCGTTGACCGAGTTGATGATCGCCTTTCCCTTGTAGACCTTGAGACCAGCCTCCAGGGCTTTGGGGTTGTCACTGTCGATGCATAGCGGCACCTTGACTTCTTCCATCACGGCGCTCACGGCCTTGGGCAGAAAGCTCACCTCGTCAACACCCAGCGCGCCAACGTTCACGTCCAGGATGTCTGCTCCATCTGCCATCTGGGTCACAGCCATCTCCCGCACGATTTGTAGGTCTCCGGCCTGCAGGGCGGCGGTGAGCTTGGCCTTTCCAGTAGGGTTGATGCGTTCGCCGATTAACACGGTCGGGTGGCTGCTGCTGATCACTACTTCCTTGTCCTGGCAAGATACCCTCGTCTCCATCACTACCTCTTCTCCTATCGTTGTAGACTGATGTGGTACTCCCCGAGGTACATTGAGTCGGTGAAGGTCTCTGAAAAGTCCGGAAGGCTGGCGAGCTCCAGGTATCGCGCGCGGCCTGCCACTGTTGCCGCGATACGTCGCTGCGACGCAGAGATGAGAGCCATCTTGGAGCCCATGCCCGCGGCGTTGCCCACCTGCCGAAACATCTGTTCGGGCAGAGCTGGGAGCATGCCAATGGCAATTGCGCTTGAGACTTGAATGTAGGAGCCAAAGGCCCCCGCGATGATCACCTCATCCAGGTCTTCGTCCGTCAATTGCCGTGATCGTAGAAGTGCGGTGATTCCTGTGCGAATCGCGCCCTTGGCCAACTGAAGCTCGCGCACATCGCGTTGGGTGAGCGTTATCGCGGCGCGCCCGTTCGTCTCGTCGGCCGGCACCAGCACAAACTCGCGCTGCCCATCCGAGTCACGCACGAGGGGGTGCTCGTTCATCTTGCCCGTGGCATTGAGCACTCCTGCCTGGTAGAGCGCAGCGAGCGCGTCTAGAATCCCCGAGCCGCACAGGCCGACGGGCGACGCCCCGCCGATAGTCGCACATAGAATATGCTGCTCATGCAGGCTGAGACGCTCGATAGCCCCCACTGCGGCTCGCATGCCATGTGTAATATGGGCGCCCTCAAAAGCGGGCCCGGAGGCACAGGAAACGCTGGTAAGCTCTCCATGGTGGGCCAGGCAGATCTCTGTGTTGGTGCCAATATCGATGGCAAGCACGGTGCCGGAGGCTTGCCAAATGCCGGTGCCCAGCATCATCGCCACATGATCCGCTCCCACATAGCCAGCGATATTGGGCAGCAGGTGCACGTAGGCACCCGCAGCCAGGTGCAGACCGATGTCGCGAGCTTTGACATCGAGGGCATCGCCAACAGCGGGAACGAAGGGTGCCATCACCAGTTGCTCTACTGGCAGTCGCAATAGCAGGTGGTGCATAGCCGTGTTGCCAACAACCACGGCGTCCACAATGTCAGCAGGTGTGGCCCCAATGGCCGCGGTCAGGTCGGCGGCCAGCTGGTCGACGGCCTGACCGGCGAGTGCCTGCATGTGCCGCGCTTCAGCGTCAGACCGCATCGCGCGGTCAATGCGCGTGATCACGTCCTCGCCATAGGCGATCTGCGGATTCATAAGGCCTGCGCTGGCACAGGTACGGCCGCTGTCCAGATCTAGCAAGTAGCCGGCGACCTTCGTCGTGCCCAGATCAACCGCCAGGCCGATGTGCGGCGCTTTCGTAGACAGTGCAGCAATGCACTCACCATCACGCAGCACTGCCTGTGCTTCCCAGCCATTGCCGCGGAGATGGGCCGACGCTTGTTGAAGCATGGCCAGGTCGAATTGCCTGCACTCTTGGCCGTGCGCTTCGAGAACGGCGCGCCGGATGTTCTCTGCATCAGCAACGAGTTGCTCCAGCGATGGGGGTATGAGGTGGATCTCGACAAAGTCAACAGTCGGCTCCGGTGCGGTGGGCAGCTCCTGCCCCTCAACAAGCGTGCGCTGGGGGGTGGTTAGCGACTCTGGAGGTACATACAGGCGCACGTCGCCAAGCAGACGTGCCTGGCAGGCCAGCCGCCAGCCTTCCTGGCGCTCGGCATTGCTGAGCCGAGCATCCTCAATTGCCGTTGGCGCTGTCAGTTCACCCTCTAGCAACCGCACCTTGCAGCGGCCACAGGTGCCGTGTCCGTCACAAAGGGCCACCAGGTCAACGCCGAGCGTGCGTGCGGCGGTCAGAACCGTATTGCCCTCGCCAACGGGTCCGCGGCGACCGATGGGCTCGAACTCTACCTGGTGGGGCAATTCTTCCTCCTGCGCCAAGACAGGGCATGGCCTCTTCCTCTGCGATTGAGCCGACCGAGCGGCGAGGCAATGGCGCGACGGCGCCGATCCACGTGCCATCTGATCTGAGCCCAGGGGCCCTGTCCTGAGGCCATGCCGGCGATTTTAGCTCTAGCTTCCTTGGGTGAGCCAGGCTACCAGTTGGGCCCAGAAGCGGTCGTGATAGGCCCAGCCCAGGTATTCGGGTGGACCCCAATGCGGGCCGCAGTCCGACGCAAAGGCCGCCGATCGGCCTCTGCCGACGTGTGTCACGGCCAGGAAGGGGTCATCGCCCATGCGCACCAAGACCTCTGCACCGTCGCGGGCGACGAAGCGGTTATATCCCAGGAAATGCGGCCACTCTCCGATGATGCCCTGCAGGATGGGGTGGTCAGGCGCGACTACCTGTGGGCGCTGGCCTTCCGGTAGCTCCACGCGGTCATCGCTACTCTGCAGGATCGCGGGCAACACCATCTCTACAGCTGTGCCACGGTAACGAGCTTTGCCATCAATGCCCTGGAAGCTCATGTAGCCACCGATCATCAGCAGCGCACCGCCGTGTTGCACATAATCGCCAATGGCCGTCAGGCGGTTAGGTGTCGCCTGCGAGTGCACGAAGGTATCTGGGTGCAATAGCAGGTTGTTGCTGCCGCAGTCGCTGAGGATGACCAACTGGTAGGCGCGCAGTTCGTCGATGGTGCCAGGGAAATCCCGCGAAACGAGGTGGTTGGGCATATGCTGCACTGCGTGTCCGGATCGTTCTAGGGCGCCCTTCAGCCACCCAACGCCTTCTTCATAGCTGCAGGTAGTGAACGTGTCGAAACCCTTGATGTGCGTACTATGTGTGACCCAGGATTCTCCGGCGATCAGAATCTGCATGTTGCCTCCTTGCGCGATGGCCGTACAGGATCGTGTCCATAATAGGACCATTTGTGCAATCGGACAACCTGCGCTAAGCTGGTGTGCCATTCGCTTGCAAGCCGCGCCTGCTCGACATTGCCGTATCCCGTGGCTGGAGGTGGTGACCTATTCCGCCTGCCGATGCACCTTTGCACCCCAACGTTGATAGCCAGCAATCGGTTCGCTGGCGCAGGACCTTACGCAACATCTGTCTTGCCGAGTTTCTGGCCGTGACCGGCTTCAATGCGGCCACGCCATTCCTGGCACAGTACGCTCAGGTGCTCGGCGTCACTGCATCTGGTGATGTGGAGGCGTGGGCTGGTTGGTTCAGCGCCGTGTTCGCAGCCGGCATGGCTATCTCCGCACCTATCTGGGGAGTGCTTGCCGACCGGGTGGGGCACCGCATTATCTTGTTGCGTGCCCTGCTGGGCGATGCTGTCACGGTCGGAGCTCTCGCCCTAGCCAGAACGCCCAGTCAGGTCCTTGCGCTGCGCTTCATGAACGGACTGGTCAGTGGCAGCGTCCCTGCTGCATATGCTATGATCTCCATGGTGACGCCGTTTGCGGAGCGAGCATCTGCTCTGGGCCTGCTTCAGACCAGCATCTTTGTCGGAAGCTCCGTGGGACCCACGTTAGGCGGCGTTCTGGCCGATACATCAGGCTTTCGCTTGACCTACGTAGTGAGCGGGCTGTTCCTCGCCATCGCAGGGGCGGTCGCTTGGTTCGGCACTCGCCATCACTCCCATGCGCATGGGTCGGTACAGCAGGCGTCGCTCTTAGCTGGTGTGCGCACGGTGATGACCTCGCGTGCACTAGCGCTGCTCTTTGTCATCCGCGCTCTGATTACTGCTGGCTTCCGCGGTGTGACAACCTACATGCCGCTTTTTGTACAGTCGCTCTCTGGCCCCGATTCTCGGGTGACCACATTGACTGGGGTGGCCTTTACGGTCAATATGATGACGACTGCATTGGGTAGCATCGGGTCGGGACGGATGGCGAGGCGCTGGAGCCTGCGTGGCTTGCTGACGGCAACGGCGGCCGGCGCCGCACTGACTTTCTTGTGTCTTGCCCGGGTGAGCGACCTCAGGTCTCTGCTGTGGATCCAGGCCGTCTCAGGGTTGCTCATGGGTGCTCTGACGACTGCCAGCGTCGCAGCGTTGTCCGTTGCTGCACCTCGGGACCAGGTTGGTGCGGTCTTTGGTCTCGAGTCCACCGTACAGTCGATCGCCAACATCGCCGGGCCTCTGGCCGCAGCGGCGCTCGCCGTGGCATTTGGGCTACGGTCTGTCTTTGTGCTGGCTGCGATGCTGACAGCGATCTCGGCTGCATTTTCGTGGTTTGGCCGCAGCCGGACTGTAGCACCAGAATCGTCTGAGGGAAATCGTTAGCCCAATGGGGATCGATCATCAGAGCCAAAGTCCGCAGACTCCGGTGACCCACAATTGGCGCCGCAACCTCTGGGTGGTGTGGATTGGCGAAGTGGTAGCGCTTGCCGGATTCGATGCCGCCATTCCCTTTCTGCCCTATTACATCCAGGAGCTGGGCGTTGTAGCCACCACCCAGGTGCAGTTGTGGACTGGGCTGCTGACTTCGGCGCAATCGTGGAGCATGAGCATCATGAGCCCCATCTGGGGCTCGCTGGCGGACCGCGTGGGCCGCAAAGTAATGCTCATGCGCGCCATGTTCAGCGCCGGCCTGCTCCTTGCCGCGATGGCCTTTGTCACGGACGTCCGTCAGCTGCTCGTGCTGCGCATCATCCAGGGTGGGTTCTCCGGCACAGTGGCCGCTGCTCAGAGCCTGGTGGCCGCCACGGTGCCATTCTCGGAGCGAGCCTTTGCCCTCGGCGCCATACAGACTGCTACGTACGTCGGTGCATCGCTTGGACCGTCTATTGGTGGTTTCGTGGCCGATTCCTGGGGCTATCGCGCTTGTTTCATCGCAACTGGCATCTTGCTTAGTACGGCCGGCCTCATGGTCGGCATACTGGCTCAAGAAGGCCGGCCTGGCATGGGGCAGCGCAAGAGAATCCCTCTGGCCCAGGGATGGCGCACCGTTGTTACGACTTCCGGCGTGCTTCCCGTTCTTGGGATTCGTTTCTTGATGAACGCTGGCCTGCGCATGGCCGATCCAATGCTTCCCCTGTACGTGCAAGCCTTATCTACAGGCGACGCCCGCGTAGCGTCCATGACGGGCTTGCTGAACAGTGCCAGGATGATCGCCACGGCAGCGGGCGGTCTGGTCATCGGGCGCTATGCAGATCGTCTGGATGTTTTTCGTGTTACCAGCGTATGCTTGGCAGCGGCTGCGGCGGGCTACTTGGCGAGCAGCATGGCCAATGGCTTTGCACAGCTCCTCGGCCTTGCCTCCTTGTCCGGCGTGGCTATCGGTGGGCTGGCGGCGACATTGAGTTCAGCCCTCTCCCGTGCAGTCGCTGAAGACAAACAGGGCACAGTCTTCGGCCTGCAGGCGAGCGTACAGGCAGCGGCCAACGGCGTGGCTCCCATAGTAGGTGCGGTGATCGCCAGCACGTTAGGACTTCGCAGCACGTTCATGGCGGCGTCATTCTGCCTTGCCCTTGCCTTTGCGCTCTCGACGCGCAGAAGGAGCGCGCCCGCGAGCGACACTGGCACCTAATGTCAAGCTGGGACCGGCCCTTTACCGTAGACACCGGCGGCCAGCCTGATGCGGGCTATCCCGTCGAGGGGGGCTCGACCGGGGAGAGGCACAACGACGTCCAAGAGACCGCGTCATCCGGCGCTTCGGCTCTTGGGGTTCCTTTCTTTGCCTGGTATTCTGGCTACCGCGTCAGAGCCATCTTTGGCGGTTCCTGCCCGAGTTGGCTATACTCCAGATGGTGATTCCGATGCCGGCGACTCTGGAGAATGATGCACGGAGGCATGTGAGCCTGATGTGCGCAGGTGCAAGGCTGGGGTTTCTGCTGCTCGCTGTCACTCTGCTTGGGGGTTGTGAGGTGCGGCCAGACCGCACTCCAGAGCCGACATCATCATCAGCTGCGCAGGTCATTGAGAACAAGGGCTCAGACACGATGGTCAACCTGGCGCTGGCCTGGGCCGAAGCCTTCATGCAGATCTACCCCGATGTGCGCATCTCCGTAACTGGCGGAGGATCGGGCACGGGCATCGCCGCGATGATCAATGGTACGGTTGATGTCGCCAATGCCTCTCGCGAGATGAAACCCGAGGAGATCGCCTCGGCGCGTGCGAATGGTATTGAGCCTCTTGAGCATCAAGTGGCGCGTGATGCCATCGCCATTGTGGTGAACCCTGCCAACCCCATCTCTCAGCTTACCCTTCAGCAGGTTTCTGACATCTTTGTCGGCAAGATCACCCGTTGGAGCCAGGTAGGTGGTGAGGATCGGCCTATTGTCTTGTTGTCGCGCGAGTCGAACTCCGGCACCCATGTCTATTTCTTGGAGGAAGTCATACGACTTGGTGACACCAAGAGCCACCTGCTCTTTTCACCAGAGACCCTGCTGCTGCCTTCGTCTGAGGGAATTGTCGCCGAAGTGCGCTCGAACCCGAACGCCATAGGCTATGACGGTCTGGGATATGTCACCGCTGATCAAAAAGTAGTCGCGGTAGCTCGAGAACCAAGTGGCCCGTTCATTCTTCCCTCCGTCACCACGGTGCATGACGCTACGTATCCAATCGCCCGTCCACTCTACATGTACACTTGCGGCAGACCAGAGGGAGCACTTGATCTCTACCTGAGATGGATAGCCAGTGAGGGCCAGGCGCTTGTCAGAGAGCTGGGTTTTGTGCCGCTGAAATGATCGCTCTGACCAAATACATCTGCCATCGATCCAGTTCAGCCTGAACAAGGGAGTCACGTGGGCAAGAACAAGCCTGCAGCATCGCGAGCTGATCGTGCCGTCGAGGCCTTGCTGCGCGTCGCAGGGCTTTCGACCATCGGCATGGTGGTTCTGATCTTTGTTTTCCTGCTACAGCAGGGCTTGCCTGTGTTCTTTCGGGTTCCGCTCCGCGATTTCCTCGGCACAAGGTGGTATCCGACCGAGGGCTACTATGGCGCTTTACCCCTTATCTTGGGCTCGCTCCTGGTCACCGTCGTGGCAGTGGTCGTCGCCGTGCCGTTGGGCATCTGCACGGCGGTTTTTGTGCGCGAGCTCGCGCCGGGTTGGGTGCGCGAGTTGCTGAAGCCTGCGATAGAGGTGCTCGCGGGGATTCCTTCGGTGGTGCTGGGCTTTTTGGGTATGACCGTGATCGCGCCCTGGGTTCGTACCACTCTCGGTGCTCCGACTGGTCTGACCGCGCTCACCGGCGCGGTGATCCTGGCATACATGGCCTTGCCCACCATCATCAGTGTGGCCGAAGATGCCCTTGACGCGGTGCCCAAGAGCCTGCGCGATGCTTCTCTGGCCATGGGTGCCACGCGATGGCAGACCATCTGGAAGGTCACGGTGCCAGCGGCTCGCTCTGGCATCGTGACGGCGATCATGCTGGGCATGGGCCGGGCGATCGGGGAGACCATGGCTGTGATGATGGTCACGGGCAATGCTGCGCGCATGCCTCTGACCGCGGATTCGTTGTTTCGTCCCGTGCGTACGATCACGGCTACCATCGCGGCTGAGATGGGTGAGGTGGCCAACGGCAGCACGCACTATCAGGCGCTCTTTGCCTTGGGCATCCTGCTCTTTCTTGTGACCTTCTTGATCAACTTGACCGCGGCAAGTGCCATCTTTGCGAAGCGTCGCCAAGGGGGGTTGCGATGAGCCGCCAAGCGATCCAGCGGCTGGGATTTGCAGTTCTGACGATTGTCGCCGTACTGGTAGTGGCACCCATCTTCCTGGTGGTTGCGGTGGTCGTGTTCAGGGGGCTGCAGGGCATATCATGGGAATTCCTGACTGCGATGCCACGCGATGGCATGAAGGCTGGCGGGATCTTCCCGGCGATCGTTGGAACGCTGCTGCTGACGTCGGGCACCGCACTGGTAGCCGTTCCCATGGGTCTAGGAGGGGCGATCTATCTGTCCGAGTACGCGCATGACAACTGGCTCACACGTGCCGTGCGGCTCGCCCTCGTCAACCTGGCGGGCATCCCTTCGATTGTGTACGGGTTGTTTGGCCTTGGGCTCTTTGTGCTTTTCTTGCGTTTGGGCACATCGGTTGTTGCCGGCTCGTTGACCTTGGCGATGATGACCATCCCGGTGATTATCAGCACCGCCGAGGAGGCTCTGCGGGCAGTCCCTACCGAGTTTCGCACGGTCAACCTGAGCCTGGGGGGATCGCGCTGGCAGGGCATCCGGCGCATCGTCTTGCCTCAGGCACTGCCTGGCATCACCACGGGCATCATCCTCGGTCTCTTGCGCGCAGCCGGCGAGACGGCACCGATTCTTTTCACCGTGGCGGCCTTCTACATGCCCCAGCTTCCCCGTTCGCCGCTCGACCAGACAATGGCCCTGCCCTACCATCTCTACGTCATCAGCACGCAAGTGCCCAACATGCCTGGCACGATACAGTATGGAACTGCGCTGGTATTGCTCGCGCTGGTCTTGTCGATGAATATCCTGGCCAGCGTTATCCGCACCTACTTTCGTCGGAGGCGTCAGTGGTGAGGGTTGACTCGAGCTGCTGCTTCTCTTGGGCGGGTGTCGTCGCAGCCACCAGTGTGAGGCGCCATGGTTGACCCGATATCAGCCAAGATCCGCTTTGAGGATGTCAGCTACGCCTATGGCAAGGACACAGTGCTGCGCAACATCAAACTTGGCATCCCCAGCAACCACATCACCGTTCTCTTTGGTCCTGCGGGGAGTGGCAAGAGCACGCTGTTGCGCCTTATCAACCGCTTGAATGACCTGGCAGATGACACCAGTCTGACGGGACGGGTCTTGCTTGACGACGAGGATATCTACGCCGCTGGTACCGACGTGGCAGCGCTGCGTAGACGAGTTGGGATGGTCTTCGCGTTGCCATTGCCCCTTCCAGGGACGATTCGCTACAACGTGCTTTATGGCCCGACTCTTGGCTCGATCCAGAAGCAGGCCGACCTGGATTCGCTGCTCGTGCAGAGTCTGCAACGTGCGGCTCTCTGGGACGAAGTCAAGGATCGCCTCGACAGCCCCGCCAACCGCCTTTCCGGTGGACAACAACAACGGCTGTGCATTGCCCGTAGTCTTGCACAGCAACCAGAGGTTTTGCTGCTGGATGAGCCTACCTCGGGGCTTGATCCAATCTCTACAGCCAAGGTAGAAGAGTCACTTATGGAGCTCGAGAGAGAGTGTACCATTGTGATTGTTCCTCATAGCGTGCAGCAGGGCGCGCGCCTATCTGACTATGCTGCATTTCTGCTCATGGGCGAGCTCGTCGAGCAAGGACCGGACAAACAACTGTTTACTGCGCCAAAGGACAAGCGGACCGAAGACTATGTCACTGGACGCTTTGGATAGAGCTACGATGATTGACGTACAGCATGTGGATTTCTTCTATGGCACGCGCCAGGCACTTGCCGATGTCAGCGCGGAGATCACAGAGCACCGCATCACTGCGCTCATTGGCCCATCTGGCTGTGGGAAGTCTACCTTCCTGCGCTGCCTGAATCGCATGAACGACACCATCCCTGGCGCTCGCTTGCAGGGCCAGGTCCTGCTCGACGGCCAGAGCATCTACACCCCACATACTGACGTCGTGTCGTTACGTCGTCGCGTGGGCATGGTCTTTCAGCGCCCCAACCCCTTCCCTCAGTCTGTGTTTGACAACGTGGCTTTTGGGCCTCGCGTGGTGGGCACCGACAGGAACATCGACCTTTCTCAAGTGGTCGAAGCGAGTCTTAAGGCGGTTGACCTGTGGGATGAGGTCAAGGACAACCTGCGACAAGATGCCTTGAGACTGTCGCTGGGTCAACAGCAACGGCTATGCATCGCACGGGTCCTGGCCGTTAAGCCTCAGGTGATTCTGATGGACGAGCCTTGCTCCGCGCTTGACCCAATCTCCACACTGAAGATCGAAGAACTGATGCGTATGCTTGAGCGAGAGTACACAATCGTTATCGTTACCCACAACATGCAGCAAGCCGCACGCGTATCCGACTATACCGGCTTTTTCTGGTTGGATGCCCAGCGCTCGGGCGTCCTGGTTGAATTCGATGATACTGCCGCCATCTTCACGAGGCCCCAAGATGCACGCACCGAGGACTATATTACTGGGCGCTTCGGATGAACGCATCGAGCACGGGAGGAGCGACATGCCTAGAGGGATGTTCGACCGGGACTTGCGCAAGCTTCAAGAGGATCTGCTGGTACTTGCTGGACGAGCCGAGGAAGCCCTTGTTCACTCTCTAGACGTCCTGAAGCGTCAGGATCTTGTCGCGGCGCGCGCGCTGTATGAGGCGGACGAGGAGATCAACAGACTGCGCTTTGCGCTCGAGTCCAGCACGGTGACCCTGATTGCGACGCAGCAACCAATGGCTTCAGACCTGCGCGTGCTCATCGCTATCCTTGAGCTGGCCAGCGAGCTAGAACGTATTGCTGACTATGCCAAGGGCATTGCCAAGATCGCCCTGCTGATCGGGCACGAGCCACTCATCAAGCCGCTCGTTGATCTGCCGCGCATGGCCGAGCATGTGGCCTCCATGCTGAGACGGTCCCTCCAGGCATTCGTTGACCGGGATATGGAAGCGGCCCGTCAGATAGCCGCGGAGGACGTAGCGATTGATGATCTCTACAACCAGGTCTACCGAGAGCTGCTGACCTTCATCATGGCTGATCCCAAGACCCTTAATCAAGCGACGTACCTCCTGTGGGTCGGACATAACCTTGAGCGTGCGGCGGACCGGGTGACGAATATCTGTGAGCGGGTAGTGTTCCTGGTGTCTGGGGTTATGGTCGAGCTGGGTGGTAAGGAGGACGTGGGCTTGGAGGGACTCGCCTAGCCATCGCGCTGACTCATAAGTGAGTGTTACCATAGTAGTGTGATTGCCTCAGAATAGACTGTTACCGACTGATACCACATTGGCGGTGCTAGTCTGTAGGCAGACTGAGGCGCTGAGCGAGT
>DIVN01000092.1 GCA_002435875.1 Anaerolineales bacterium UBA6131 | reverse complement strand
CTATCGCCGGAAGGCTGCCTGACAATCGCCGCCGACCAAAGCAATCACCGCTGGGACAGACCACACAAGCAGGTGGCTATCTTCACGCTGTCCAAGATGAAAAATCCCGCTGTCTTGCTGACTACACCTGCTATCCCCGACAAGGCCGCCACCCTCATGTGCAACGCTTGCCAAGCAGATACCCCGATGACTTGAGCAGTTGGTGCCAATCGCCGTCATAAAACAGTGGAAGTTCAGAACGGATGTACTTATTGAGCAGCACAGGCTTTTCAAGGGCACCCACGCGACATTCACGGGCCATCTCGGAGGCCACGACCTCTCCGAAGCCTACGCGTCGGGCGATATCTTCGTGTTCCCGGCCGCCAATGAGACCTTCGGCAATGTGGTGCTGGAAGCCATGGCGTCGGGATTACCCGTGGTGGCTCCGCGAGCGGGAGGGCCTTCAGACCTCATCACGCACGGCGAGACGGGCCTGTTGTTTGAGCCTCAGGACCAAACAGAGTTGGTAGCTGCCGTGCGTCGACTGGTGCAGGACCCAGGGTATGCCCGGCAGATTGGAGAAGCCGGACGCATCCGCGCCGAGGCGATGCGCTGGGAAGCAGTGCTGGACGGCCTGCTGGCCGACTATGAGCAGGTTGCGAAACCCCAAACCTTACAAGCAGCTGCCTGAAGTGTGGAGTACTGCGCAACTGGCCACTTGCAGTCGCCAGATCCGGACCTAGTCTGCTTGCGCCCCCAAGCGCACAATTGCCATGCGCACGACCTCTTCGAGAGTTATACCACGCTCACGCGCGATCCGCGCGCAGTCTTCGTACTCTGGGGATTTGGCAGCCACCTGCCCGCCCAGCAATTTGATCTTGACGCGAATGTCCCCCCACTCCGTTCGCACGATCTCCTCACGACGGTCTGCCGTGCGGCGACTCAGTTCCTGCCAGCGCAGTCCGAGGGTGGGCGTCTCGCGCAGAAGCGCGCTGGCAAGGTCTTCAGCCTGGTCTGGCCTGGAGAGTATGGAGACAGTAATCCCAGGCCTGTTCTTCTTCATCTGAATCGGAGTGTACCACACATCCAGCGCGCCAGCTGCAAAGAAGCGGTCCATCGCATGTCCCAGCGTCTCGCCTGTTGCGTCGTCCAGGTTGCATTCCAGCAGCACCACCTGGTCTTCGCCGCGAACGGTATCCATCTCCTCACCCACCCACACCCGCACTGCATTCGGCCAAGGGAAGTCATCACGCGTGCCAAAGCCATAACCAGCCGCGGTTACGCGCATGTTGGGATGGTCAAACTGCGCCAGTTCCGTAAGCAGCGCCGCACCTGTCGGCGTTACCGTTTCTCCCGCCACATCCACCGCGCGGGTTGGCGCATGCGCTTCCGCCAGAATCTCAAGCGTCGCCGGGGCAGGCAGGGGCAGAACACCGTGAGCCGCCCTGACGAAGCCATGGCCCAAAGGAAGTGGAGAGGCGTAGACTCGTTCCACCTGCGCCAGCTCCAGCGCAATGGCGAAACCGACGATGTCCACGATGCTGTCCACAGCGCCAACCTCATGGAAGTGCACCTCATCGGGCGAAACTCCGTGCACCTTGCCCTCGGCGCGCGCCAACCGCTGGAAAACAGCGAGAGCACGCTGCCTGGCTTTGGTCGAGAGGCGGTTATCCGCTCCGTCCAGCAGTGCCTCGATATCTCTCAGGTGCCGATGAACCTTGTCGCTGTCATCTATGCGCACGTGAAAACGCCTGCCCGTGATCCCCTTCTGACTCGCCGGGTTCGTCAGAGTCTCGTATCCTCCGAGCGGCAGCGCAGAGAGCGCATGCTGCAAATCTTCTATGCTCGCACCTGCATCCAGGAGTGAGGCCACAAGCATGTCTCCGCTGGCCCCAGAAAAGCAATCGAAGTAGGCAACCCTAGCCATGTCTTCCTCCTTCGCGTCGGGCGGCCGCCGCGCGGTTCGCGATGACCGCAGCCATCGCCCCTGCCCCAACGCCGTTGTCGATGTTCACCACGGCCAATCCCGGGGAGCAGGTTTGCAGCATGGACGTCAATGCGCCGACACCGCCACCACCGAGGCCATAGCCAATCGAGGTTGGAAGACCGACCACGGGAACGCCAACCAGGCCTGCAACGACCGACGGCAGCGCCCCATCCATCCCTGCCGCCACGATGATAGAGTCCACCTCCACCTCTTCGAGCATCTGCCGAAGCGGCTCGAACAAGCGGTGAAGCCCGGCAACCCCCACATCGTAGGCCTTCACCACGTGGCACCCCATCTCTTGGCAGATCAGCGCGGCTTCCGCAGCCACGGGGATATCCGACGTTCCGGCGGTCAGGATTCCAACCCGCCCTCCTGTACGGGCAGGCTCGCCTCCGGCAAGCCGCAACACAGCCGCTCGCGCATCGCTGTACCACTCCATCCAGGCCTGATCGGGTTGTGCCGGATCGTGCTCCACCGGAAACTCCTCTCGAAGCCTCTGCTCCAAGTCATGCCCCACCCGGCTGAGTATGGCCCGTTTCTTCGCATCCAAGAACGCTCGGGCAATCGCCATAGACTGTTCAACAGCTTTTGAGTCAGCCAGTATGACCTCTGGCACACCCTTGCGGTCCTGCCGAAATACATCTGGGTTTGCGAACTCGAAACTATCCATTGCCCCCCTTTCGGATGAGATCCAGGGTCTCATTCATGCTGCCACTGCGGAATCCCGCCAAATCCAGGGCGACGTAGGTATATCCGAAGTCGCGGAATGACGCAAGTATCCGCTCCCTGGCGTCTGGCAGCAACAGAGTCTCCCAGACATCCGGTTCGCATTCCACCTTCGCCAGCGAGCCGAAGTGCCGCACGCGCACCTGGCGCAGTCCAAACTGGCGGCGGAGAAATGCTTCCGACTGCTCTACCTGTGCCAACGCTGTTCGCGTAATCGGGGTACCATACGGGATCCTAGAGGCAAGGCAGGCCTGTGATGGACAATCCCAAGTGGGCAGGCCAAGGTCGCGAGAGAGCGCCCGAATGTCATCCTTCGTAAGGCCGGCTTCTATCAAGGGAGCGCGAACGCCCAACTCCTCTGCTGCTCTCTGGCCCGGCCGGAAGTCGGCCAGGTCGTCGAGGTTCGCCCCGTGAACGACCCAGCTCAGCCCCTCTTGGCGTGCAATGGAGAGCAGTTCAGACAGCAGCGCTCGCTTGCAGACATAGCAGCGGTTGGGAGGATTGTCTGCAAACTCCTGTACGTCCATGATGGACAGTTCCATCACTCTGTGGACGCTGCCAAGTGCCTGCGCCAAGCTGACTGCATTCCGCATCTCTTCGCGGGCATGGATTGGCGCGTCAGCAGTGACCGCGAGAACTCTCTCCCTGCCAAGTGCGGCTAGACTCTCGGCCAGCAGATAGGTGCTGTCAGCACCGCCAGAGTAAGCAACAAGTACAGAGCCCATTTCGCGCAGAATCTTGCGAAGGGCTTTTGATTTGTCGGTTAGGTTGCTATTCCCACTATGTACTTCCAGAGTGGCGGCGCCTCCATTCGAAAAGAGAGCAAAAGTGCCAGAGGAAAGGGCCAAGAAACGTCCGGCGCGCGGGATTGGGTGACACAACAGAGAATGTCGCGTGACACGCTATCCCTCGAACCGGTAGCCAATGCCCCGCACGGTGACGATACGCGTCGGCTGTGCAGGATCAGCCTCTATCTTCTCTCGCATCCATCGGACATGAACATCGACGGTCCGCGTTCCTCCAGCAAAATCCCAGCCCCAGACACGTTCCAGAATCAAGTCGCGTGACAGGACCATACCGCGGTTGCTTGCCAGAAACACCAGCAGATCGTATTCCTTCGGTTTGAGCGGGATTGGCCTGTCTCCAAGGCGCACTTCACCGCGAGATAGATCCAGCGTCAAGTCCCCAAACATCATCCGCTCAGACTCCGGCTGGGCGGCGACTGTGATCTCCTCGCGAATCAGCCTGACGCGTCGCAGCAGCGCCTTGACGCGAGCCATGAGTTCACGCATGGAGAAGGGCTTGGTCATGTAGTCGTCCGCGCCCACTTCCAGTCCCACCACCTTGTCGATCTCATCGTCGCGGGCCGTGAGCATTAGAATCGGGACACTCATCTCTTTGCGCAGTGTGCGGCAGACCTCAAAGCCATCTATCCTTGGAAGCATGATGTCCAGAACAACCAAATCCGGTCGCTCCTGCCTTGCGCGCTCTAGGGCCGCCACACCATCGGCAGCCGTGACGACCCGATAGCCCTGACGGTTGAGGTTGTATTCCAGAGTCTCCAGCAGCGTCGGATCGTCTTCTACAACGAGGACTGTATCTTTGGCATCCTGTTCCATTTGTGCCACCCGCTCGTGAGTTGGGCAGAAGCATCTGCACCATTATTCTAGCATGGTGCGACCAACCTGGCAAGGCACCTCCCGCATTTGTCTCCGCGTAGTGCCCGAAAGTCAGTACCGTCCCGAAAACGCCCTGCGCTTCCCAGGTGCTCGCGGAACCGATGGGGGTTGAATTCTGCGGTTCACTGCATCTTCCCCGACATGCCAAGAAACTTGTTGGGCAGATTCTCCTTGTCAGCCTGTCTGACAGAATCACAAAACCGCGAGCAAACTCGCGGTTCCGTGTGTCAAATTCAGTATGGTTGAGGCAGAACCGACGGGGGACGAACCAACCAATGCTAAACGCCGGTGTCATCCGAGTCCAGTTCCAGCATCTCGCCTGTAACGGTGAAGACCACGCGCTCACAAATATTGCTGACCCGGTCGGCGGCACGTTCCAGGTTGTGCGCCACCCACAACAGGTAGTTCGCCTGCTGAATAATGCTTGGGTCGGCGATGATATAGGTCATCAGTTCCCTGTAGACCTGGTTGTACAGCCCATCCACCTCGTCATCCTCTTGCGGAATCGCCCGCGCCAGGGCGACATCCTGGCGCACGAAAGCGTCCAAGGCGCGATGGAGCATGTCCTGGGCCTTCTCGGCCATCCGCGGAATATCCACCAGCGGTTTGATCAGCGGCTCAAACCCCATCATCAGGTTGATCTTCGCAATGCCCTTGGCGTAGTCCGCAATCCGCTCCAGTTCAGTAACAATCTCCAGCACAGCAGCCAGGATTCGCAGATCCTTCGCCATCGGCTGCTGTGTGGCGATGAGCGATATGCAGTCCGCTTCGATGGCGAAACGCTTCTCATTGACGATGCGGTCTCTGGTGATCAGACGTTGGGACACTTCCAGGTCGCGGCGCTTGAGAGCGGCCACCGACTCAAGAAGGGCCTTCTCCGCCATGCTGCCCAGCGCCAGCACATCTCCCTGCAACCTTTCCAGTTCTCGGTCGAATGCTTGTCGTGGCATAGGATTCTACCCCTTTTGCCGGCCGTACAGAAGAAGCCCAATCACACTGCAAACGATGGACAGTCCGACGGTCAACCCTCGGAAAAAAGCCGACGTAGCCCCCTCAATGCCCTCCAAACCCTGGCTGACCGCCAACAGCAGGACGCCAGATAGTAGCAGCGCCGCATAGTCGTTCTTTCGATTCCCGTAGATCCACATGGCAACCCCTCTTCCTACTTATGTCAACAGTTCGAGCACTTCCCGCCGAATCTCATCGCGCACGTGACGGAAGACTTCCAACTGCGCGGCGTCGTTGCCCACAGCAGTCGCTGGGTCGGGGAAACTTGCGTGAACCCTGCGCCCCTTGCCCAGCCACAAAGGGCAGTTCTCGGCGGCGTGGTCGCAGACCGTGATCACCAAGTCAAACTCCGCTCCTCGGAACTCATCCGCCGATTTGGAGCGTGCACCGGAGATGTCTATGCCGAGTTCGGCCATGACCTGGACAGCCATTGGGTGCACGTATCCTGCGGGATTTGTGCCCGCCGACTGCGCTTCCCACTCGTCACCAAGGAAGTGATTGACCAGCCCTTCGGCCATCTGGCTGCGGGCGG
>DIVN01000205.1 GCA_002435875.1 Anaerolineales bacterium UBA6131 | reverse complement strand
CTGGCTGCGGTTCAACAGCGAAAGGTGATCTTCGGCTTGCTTCTCCAGATGGGTGTGGGCACTGCTCAGAGCGTGCTCGGCCTCTTCTCGCTCAGCCATTTCACTGTGCAGCTGCTCCGTGATGCGCTCTAGCGCGCCGCGCAGTTCCTCCATCTGATGGTCGATCAGAGCACGCTGCTCCTTTTGTGCCTCTTCGTTGCGCAAGCGCTCGGTGATGTCGAATAGCACGTGTACCGTGCCGACCCATTCGCTCTGTTCATCGTAAAGCGGGTCAACATTGACTTGCAGCCAGCGGTCGCGCAGCGGAACGACCAACGACTCGCGCCGACCTGTCTCACGCACGCATTGGTGCAGACAGCCTGGGATAGGCTCTGATTCGCCGTGCACCAGCTCAAAGCACCGGCGGCCGATGATCTGGCTGGGCCGGCGGCGCAGTAGTTTGGCCAATGCCAAGTTGCACTCCACGATGCGATGGTCTAGGTCAACGATGTACACCGCATCCTGAATGGCGTCAACAGCCGCGCGCCACTGCTGCACTTGCTGACGCAGCGTCAGCTCGCCCTGCTGGCGCCTCAGCATCGCGGCCACACGGGAAGTGAGCTCCCGCGCCGGCATGTCCCGTGTCCAGCACTCATCTGCCCCGGCGTCAAAGGCCCGAGCGATGATATGTGCGGGAGAGTCAGCAGGGAAAACGAGCGCCACGTAGGTTTCGGCGAGCTTTGGTTCCAGGCGGAGTTCTTTGATGAGGTCGATGCCACTGATGTCGGGCAACGCCGCGTCTATGACAATCAGATCTGGAAGCCTGGCCTTGGCCGTGCCTAGGGCATCGCTTGCGGACTCTGCACCAAGCACTTCATAGTCGGCAGACTGCAGTAGCCGCACGTTGGCGGTCAAACGTTCTCCATCTGCATCCACCAGAAGCAGCAGGGCTTTTTCCATCGCAGGCTCCTCTTGGCGCTAGCCGAATGCTCATGCCCGCTATTGTACAGCAAAAGGGTCGCAAGGCAACTGCAGCAGGTGAAGGGGCACCGAGACGGGCGCTCGCAAGCCCTAGGTGCCTCAGGCGGGCCAACCGGGCAATACCGACTAGTGGCTAACCCCGGCGCCTTTGCCGAGGAGGATGACCACAGTGCGCATCTCGGCCTCCGATCCGGCCGCAGAAGCGCAGATTTCGCAGTCGAGCAGGCTCCCGTCCACACACTTGGCCAGTAGCGAAATGGTGGGCGTGTAAGAGTCTGCCTGCAGCATGTCCGTCTCCTGTAGCGGTGACCGCGACATCTCATCATCCAGCTGCTTGAGCGCATCCTGCAGCCGCGAAATCTCAAGCAGGCCGATCTCCTCCACGGTATGACCAAGAATGTCCTCCGCAGTCCGTCCAAGCAGCCTGGCCGCGCCACGTGAGCAGCAGGATACGATCCCGTGCGTGTCTACCATCATCAGCGGCTCACTGACAACCTTACTGAGCAAGCGGCTGTGCTCTGCACTGGCCTCCAGCAAGGCGGCAGCCTGGCGGCGAGTGCCAGCATCGCGGAAGACCACAGCGGCCCCGCGCAGTTGCTGCCGCCCATCGATGATCGGGGCGACAGTGCAATCCACAATGCGCGTCTTGTCATCGCGCCGCAGCAGCATGCAATCGTGTGCACGCACGATGGAGCGCTGGCGAAAGGCTCGCTTCAGCAGCGCGGAAAACAGCTCCCGACGATGCGTGTCGCGTAGGCGTATCTTGCTGCCTACCTCCGGACCCCAAAGCTCATCTTCGCGCCACCCGGTCATCTCCTCAGCCTGGTCATTCGCCAGCCGCACTGCCCACAGCTCATCCGTCACGATCACCGCAGCATCAATTGCCTGCAAAGTGGCGTTGAGCCAGCGCTCGCGCTCATATAGCTTCTGTTCAGTCTGGTGTCGTGCCAGCGCCATCTCTACCGAGACCCGCAGATCGCGCTCCTCAAACGGCTTCAACACATAGCCGTAGGCGGCGCTCTGGGTCGCTCGGCGTACGGTCTCGTCATCGGTGTAGGCAGTAAGGTACACCACGGGCACTGCATACGATGCCTGAATCTGACAGGCTGCGTCGATGCCATCCATGGGGCCTCGCAGGCGTATGTCCATCAAAACCAGGTCCGGGCGCGCTTGCTCGATGCGGCGCAACGCCTCTTCCCCCGAATCGACGATGCCTGTTACCAGATAACCCATGCGCCGCAGCGCTCTCTCCAGTGCCAGGGCGACGATCCGCTCGTCTTCGACAACCAGTACGCCAATCATACAGTCCTCCCGTGGAGCGAATCACCCCGCTGAACTGGGTAATGAATGCGAAAGCAGGTGCCTTTTTCTCTTTGGACCTCGAGGGTGCCGTGCAGTTGCTCGACCAGCGTTCGTACCAGCGCCAATCCAAGTGACTCACAGTCGTTCAGTTGTGCATCGATGGGCAAGCCGATGCCGTTGTCGCTAACCTGCAGCATATAGCCTTCCGCTCCTGCCGCAAAGGCGACCCTAACCTGGCCCGAACGTTCTCCTGGGAAAGCGTGCTTCAGTGCGTTAGAGACCAATTCGTTGACAATTAGCCCGCAGGGCAGTGCCACGTCCACGTCAAGCCACAGCTCTTCAATATCCAACTCGGTGGAGATGTCGCCAGATGCGCGACCATAGGACTGCAAGAGGGATGTCACAAGACTGTGCACATATTCACGAAAATCTATGGTTGATAGGTCGGGCGATGAGTAGAGCTTTTCATGTACCATGGCCATCGAGCGCACCTGGTCACGGCTGCTGCGCAGGATGTCTGCCATCCCGAGCTCTTCCGCTTTGAGCGAGTGCAGATANNCTCGGTGGTGCACCTCCTTTAGTAGCATCTCCTTCTCGCGTAGGGAGGCCTGCAGCTCCTCCTCAGCCTGCTTTCGCGTGCTGTCGTCGCGAAACACGGTGATGAGGGCTTGTGGCTGTCCGGAGCTGTCCCGCACCAGCATGGTGCTGATCTCTGCCGGGAACGTGCTGCCATCGGGGCGTTGCAGTCGGATACGAAGTCCCTGTACTCCCCCTTCTTGCAGAGTTCGCGCAAGAGCATCGGTTGCCTGCGCGCGGTCCTCCTCGGTGACCAGATCGAAGGCGGATACCCCATCAAGCTGGCGCGGGTCAGCCACACGGTGTAGCACCGCCGCCTGACGGTTGTTGAAAAGGAGGCGACCCTGCAGATCGGCCAACGCGATCGCATCTGGTGACCCCTCGACCAGCGCACGATAGCGCTCTTCGGCGTCTCGTCTTCCTCGCTGCGCGGACCTTAACGGGCGCATGTCGGCGTAGATGGCCACCGCACCGAGATTCTCACCGGAAGGCTGTGGCCCGAGAGGCGAGCCAGTGAGCAGCACCTCGACCGGATTTCGATCCTTGTCGAAACGCACCACTTCTCTGGCGGTCACTGCACGGCCGGAGAGAACCTCCTGTGTCAGAGCCTTCGCGCTCGCCTGTGTATCGGGGTCGCCTGACGCTATCAAATCATCCAGATTGCGGCCGCGGGCATCGGCCGGCTTGTAACCAAACACGAGCTCTGCACCGCGGTTCCATTCGGTGACCAGTCCCCTGTTGTCGACAGCAACGATGGCGTCCGGAGCGGCCTCAAGTACCCGCTCAAGCTGCACCCGACGCCGCTCGAGGTCTTCCTCCAGCCGTTTGCGGGCGGTGATGTCAACGAAGGTAGAAAGGTTGCCGACGTAACGCCCTTTCCGAGAAAAAGGCGTAACCCCCACCAATACGGGCACCTGCCGCCCGTCGCTACACTTGAGGCTCGTCTCGTAGAGATCGCTGCTCTGTTGCGGACGCGCGACTACCCGGGCCGTCAGTTGTGTGCGCTCTGTCTCAGCTACCAGGTCAGACCAGTAGCGGCCGACAACCTCGCTTTCCCGCATGCCCAGCAAACGAGACAGTGCAGGGTTCACAAAAGTAACCTTGCCGCGATCATCCTCAAAGAGAAGCCCCTCAGCCATGCCCTGGATGATGCTTTCGTTCAGTTCCTGCAGCCGTTGTCGCTCCAGCAGCTCGCGTTGCGCAGACTCAAGCAGACGGGCGTTCTCTATGGCGATGGCGGCGTGGCTGGCAAACAGCTGCAGGAGCTCCCCTGCGCGTTGCACGATCACGGCATCGCTTGGGATGCCGAACAGCTCGATGACTCCCGTGACATGGTCCTGCCAAGTTAGCGGGGCCGCGAGCACAGTGCCCACGCGACTGCTTTCACTATCGTCGTGAGCCCGACCGCTCCATGTTCCATAATCGAGGATGTGCAGCGGATGGCCAGTCTGTGCGACCACGCCAGCTGCCCCCTGGCCAAATAGCAAGGTCCTGCCCGTGTGGTCCTCGGGCATGCGATGGCTCACGATGCATCGTACCTGTTCTGCGTCGGGCTCGCACACGTACAGCATACCCTTGGATGCTTGCACCAGTCGCGCAGCGTGCTCAACAATGTCGTGTAACAGCGTGTCGACTTGGTGCGGTGCCGTCATCTGCAGCACGGTTTGCTGCAGCGCATGAAGTGCATCGGCTCGATGCTGCTCCGCTTGCTGAGCTCGTCGCATAGCCGTGACATCGTGCAGCACCAACAAGTGACCGGCCAGCCCGGCGCCTGGGTACGCCACAGCAGATAAGCGCAGCGCTAGGTGCTGCTCCTTCTGTCCCCGACTGACGCTCCAAAAGTCGCGGTAGTCTGTGCCTGGGTCGCCTACGTCGAGCCTCTGGCGCCACTGAGGATATTCGGGCAGCAGCTCCTTCACCGCGCGTCCTATGGCTTGCTCGCTCCTGCAACCCAAAAAGGACAGCGCTGCTTGGTTCAGGTCGGCGACGCGGTCTTCCTGGTCGATCACCACCACGATCGACTCTAGGCGTTCCACCAGTGTCTCGCGCGCAATAGGCAGCAGGTCAAAAAGGCGAAAGTGGACCAGGCTCGTCAGCACAAAGAGGTTTGCTGCGGAGATGCCCACAAAGATGGGCGTATCGCCAAGCTGCGGGAAGGCTGCCCACAGCGTTTGCCCCAGCCAGGCGCTGCTGGCTGCCACGATCAAGGTCCATGCCTGCTGTCGGTAGGGCGGCTGTGCCTGGCGCAAGCGGGCGCCAATCAGCAGCAAGGCAGCCAGGGTCAGCGCGGAAGAGTATCCGGTGTGGACCCAGTACCATAGACCGTGATCGAGCAGCAGGGCAGGTGGGATTCGGGTATCGTCCAGGGCGACTCTCGTCCACATCTGACCGTGTGCCGAATTCGTCCAGGTGAGGATTTGCGTGACCAAAGGCTCTAGCGACAGCAGGGCTAGATGCCAGCCCCTTATGCACATGCGAGGGCCGAAGTGCAACAGGCCGAAGGCCAGTACTGCTGCGGGGGCAACCACCGAAGGAATGGTCTCCGTCTGCGCCCAGAAGAACTTGAGCTCCAGCGACTGGCTGGCGTGCCCCAAAGTAATTGATGCCGCCCAGGCACCGAGAGAGAACATGATCGCCGCAAAGGCCCGCACGCCGCGCGCGCCGCGACGCCTGAGCAGCCAGATGGCCGCCACGATGGCCGCCATGGCGTTGGTTACGCCTACGACTATGAGCACTGAGTCTTGCCAAGGCATCCCGCCACCTTCCTCACGCCGACGCCGGCCGGTGGGGCGCAGAAGACGATACAACATGATGGCCGGGCGGCTCGTCGCCGGCCGCTGCTCCCGCCCCCTGCCGCAATTATATCATAGATCGGCAAGGTGGGAGCCCGGCAGCGGGAATCTGGAGGAAGAGAACGCGTCGCTTGGCCCGCACAGCGCGGGAAAGATCCTTAGCTGGCGGTCATTGCTTGCAGCATTACCAGTGCGCCTTGCGGTGCACGATCCCGCACCAACAGGGCCGCAACGCATACCTGAACAGAATGTACCACCCCATCGCGCCCCTGCAGCTCGCGGCGCGTGGCAGTGATCGTATAGCGCTGCAGACAGGCGCACCGACACAACGCAGCAGCGGTCGCCTCTGCTGATACGTATGCCAGGGGCAGGACCGCATCGATATCCATCCCCGTTGCTTCGGCCGCGGACCAGCCTGTTAGCTCCTGAGCCGCTCCGTTCAGCAGGGTGACGCGGCCTTCCTCGTCCGCACATATGGCTGGCTTGTCCAGTTGCTCCAGCCGCGACGGGCGCAATCCGCCATCGCTGCAACACCAGGCCGCCTCGAGCGACGCCTGCATATCGATCTGATGGCAGGGCTTCAGAACGCAGCCGTGAAAGCGTGGGCTCTCGGGTTCAACGCTCTCCCGAGCGGCGGTGACCAGCACAACGGGGATGCCAAGCGTGCTTTCGATGGCTGCGGCAGCGACGATACCTTCCTGTGGAGTGCGCATGCGCACGTCCATCAGTACCACATCGGGGCACAGAAGGCGGGCTGCGGTAATTGCTTCGTCACCGTTGGTGGCAACGCCCAGCACGGGGTAGCCCAAGAACCGCAGCATGTGTCCCAGCGCGATGGCGAATGGCATGTCGTCTTCCACGATCAAAGTGGTCAGTGGCTGCATGCTGTCCCTAGCTAGCCTCTGTGTGCCTCTCTGGTTACCTGCCAGTGACCATTTAGTAACTGATTATACACTTTCGCTCGGATCGTGTCAACTGTTCCAGCGAGGCGGGCATCGAGATTTGACCTTGGCATGTTCTGCGGCTCGCGGATCGCATCAGAACCCACATCGCCGTGCACACTGCAGCACGATTTGACAACAAACAGGGAATGTACTACTATTCTATGTACATAGATATACTATGTATCAAACCTAGAGGGGGTACCCGTGACAAAGGATGCGGACCAGCGACGCGGCAGCATTCAGGTCTTGATTCTGGGACTGCTGCAGCAGGAGCCCATGTACGGATATCAGCTCTGCAAGGAGCTGGAGCGACGCAGCCAGGGCTACTTTGCCTTCAAGGAAGGTACCCTTTACCCCGCCTTGCATCGCATGGAGAAGCAGGGGCTGATCCGTGGGTACTGGCAGGTAGTAGAGGAGGGCCCCTCCCGTAAGTATTACACCCTGACCGACGACGGCAAAGCGCAGCTCTCCCGTGCGCAGAAAGACTGGGCCACTTTTGCGGAACGGCTGCTCACGGTCTTGGGTGGAGCTGCTAGCTGAGGTGCGTCTTCTCGCCACAAGGCCTAAAAGGAGTCAGATGGAAAGCGTGGACTACTCGCGAGGAAAACTTGCTATGGTGCTGTTGACCGCCTTACCACCGGCGTTCTTCGGCCTGGCGCTGGCGTTGCTGATGCTGAGCCTGGTCCCGTTGAACAAGCTCGTTGTGGGCGGCCCGACACCTCTGATCGGGCTTGTGCCGCGGATAGGCCCTCTTGTCCTGGGCTTCGTTGTGCTGGCGGCTCTCGCAATTGGCGCCTTGTGGGCTGCTCAACAAGGCTTGCCCGCGTGGACCCATGTGTGGACAACTGGTGGCGTCGTGGCGGTTGCGTTTATGCTGATGCTTGCCGCTGATGAGCGCGAATTCCTCATTTCGCCGCTGTGGGACAAGGCCGTGCTCTTCTGTGTGTTGGCCTGTCTGACTGCCCTTGCCCTGGTGGCGGCAGGCCGCAGCGCGGCTCAGGCTGCCCTCGTCGGCATGGGGTTCGCCTCCTCTCTGTCCATGGGTGTGACCTTCGCGCATTATGCCGGCCCCTTCTACCGCGTTGACCGTGCCCTGTGGGTAGCCCCTGCAGGTCTTGCTTTCTCTGCGCTGCTGGTGGCCGCCGTCGTGGGAGATCGTCGCACGCGGAGCCTGGCCGTGGTGCTCTGCAGTGCACTGGCAGGCNNCAGGTACGCTCCTCTGGAGCTATGACCTAACCATCACTCCGTTGCTGCCCTCACCGCCAGCGGTGCGTTTCTTTGTGCCACTGGCAGCGATTGCGGCCGTCGGCATGTTCGCGCCATTGACGCTGGCTCATCTGTTGCAGAGCTGGCGCCAGGCCCGTGCTCCTGGCGCATAGGCTCCAGCTCCATACGGGCTGGACGGCTCTTCGCGCAAGGAGTAAAGCACCCGAGTGGGGAGACGTTGAACGATGCTTCTCCCTGGAACACCTGGACTCACGCGGTCGTCAGCGCCGCGACACCGAACAACACTAGTCTTGGGAGATTGATACACATCATGCAAGAGGCCGATGTGGATAGGCTACTGGAGCGCATACGTTCTCAGATGGACGTCGACAGCGAGACGGAGCACGAGGTCCTGACCGAACTCCGCGATCATCTCGCCGAGGCTCTGCTGGAGGCACAGTCCTCGGGACTGAATTGCGAAGAGGCTCTGGCGCAAGTGGCCGTGAGGTTTGGGCTCGAGGAGACTGGTGCCCAGCTGCAGGCGACACATGCCGGCTGGGGCACCGCGGACGGGGTCATCGCCGCTGGCCTACCCGTCCTCGGCGCGCTTGTCTTGCGCTGGCTCGCCTTTGCTCCCGATGGCACAGCGCTGGGCTGGCCGCAGCTGCTGAACCGCCCTTCCTTCTGGACTGTAGCCGTGCTCATGCTGCTCATTCCCTGGCTCAGACTGGGTCGCTGGCGCTATGGCATGGCCAGCTGGCTCTTCTTCTGGGCTCTATCGATCGCCCTTGTCACCTGGCCGGCCCTGCGCTGGTAGGCCAGGTCGCTCAAGCGGCACGAATTGCACTTTAGCCACATACCGTCTGAATACACAAGGAGGAATCGAGACGTGAAAGACCTGGCTGTTGTTGAGAGCATTTTGCGCAACCGCTACCATTGTTTACCGAGATTCGCGACGGGATCAAGCTGCCCGAAAAGATGCGCGCGATGCTTGTCTCCAGCTTCATCTTCCTCGCCCTCTACGGAGCCGTGCTCGGCTCCACGCACAGCCTCTGGCAGGCCCTGAGTTCGGCTGGCAAGCTGCCAGTGCTCTTTCTAGCGACTCTGATTGTCTGCTCACCCACTCTCTACTTCTTCAACGTCCTCTTTGGGTCCAGCCAGAGCTTGACCCAGAACGTGGCCCTCATCCTCACCGCGATCACGGTCACGGCGGTGCTGTTGCTCAGCTTTGCTCCGATCACCTTGTTCTTCCTGCTCACCACCAGCGGCTATCAGTTCTTCAAGCTGCTCAACGTGGGTATCTTTGCGCTGAGCGGTTGGATGGGCGTCCTGTTCCTCAGCCAGGGCATGCGCATCGTTTCTGCCGCTGGCAAGGAGGGGGCAAGCTCGCGGGCCAATGTGGTGCGACTCTGGATCCTGCTCTACGGCTTTGTTGGTAGCCAGATGGCGTGGATTCTGCGGCCCTTTATCGGTGCTCCAAGCATGAAGTTCGAGCTCTTTCGCCAGCTTGGCGGCAATTTCTACTCCAACGTCTTGCTTAGCCTGGGCGAGATGTTCGGGCTCTTCCTGGTGCGCTAGTGGAGGCCAAGATGTCTGAACCCAAACACGATTCAAGCTCACTCAACCGCAATGATATGCTCGACCTGCTGCTCGATGCACTGCAGGAACGTCAGGCCATTCGCGGTAAGTCAGCCACGCCGCAAGCCGTACCGCCCCCGGCGGACGTGTCCCGGCCGGCTGTGGGTGAGACAGTCACCCATCCACCAACTGCCGCATCGCCTCCATCACTGCCCAAGGCCGTGGCCAGTCGCTCCCGCGCGCCAGAGCCACAACCGGGCGATCCCGACTGGCGTCTTCCTGACCGGCTGCCTGCGATCCATCTCGAGCGCGTGCTGGGCCGCTTTCTGGCTCTGCTTCTGGCCCTCATCATCGCCGCGAACGTGCCCCTCAATCGACACGGCGTCAGTC
>DIVN01000027.1 GCA_002435875.1 Anaerolineales bacterium UBA6131 | reverse complement strand
GCTCATGAGCCGGCGTTGGTCTATCCTGGGCTTGAGCACAGCCATCACCGCCGTGGTGGTTGGCCAGGTGTTGGACCGCCTCCCCTTTCCCATCAACTATCAGCTGGTCTTTGTCGGGCTTTCGATGGGTGGGTGGGTTAGCTATCGCTACTCCAGGCGCATCGACCTGCCAGATGTCGAGGCACCTCGTCGCAACACTGGGCTGTCTCTGCGTCAGAATCTGACCGCCATGATGGACCTGATTCGCGCTGAGCCGGAATTTGTATCCTTTGTCCTTCGCCGTTTTGTCTACAGCTCAGGCACTGCCTTGGCCGCCCCGTTGTTCGCCCTGTACTATGTCCGCGGTGTGCAAGCGAGCGATGCCTGGATTGGCATCTTCCAGACATCCAAGACCGTTACCTTGCTGATCGGCTACTCACTCTGGATGTTCCAGTCGCGCAAGCGGGGCGCTCGCTTTGTCTTGCTTAGCACAACTTTAGGTCTGGCTTTCTATCCCATGTTGGTAACCTGGGTCAGGGCACCTCAGTGGGTCATGTTGTGTACGTGTCTGGCAGGCATTTTTCAGGCTGGCCTGGACCTGGTCTTTTTCGATGAGCTAATGCGCACCATTCCGGAAGAGTACAGCGCGACCTTTGTTGCGGCGGCGCAGAGCCTGCAGCATCTGTCGGCCATGCTTTCGCCGCTGCTGGGCACTACTCTGGCTGACCAGATTGGCATCGCTGGAGCACTTTGGGCTGGCACGTTGCTCTGCCTGATCGGTTTTGCCCTTTTTGTCAGAAGAGGAGGGCCAAAGCGCTCGGGTGACGCACAGCCTTCTGCTGCGTCCTAGGGCAGCTCGCTGTTCCAGGTGCTGCGCCACTCGGACAGGGGTGCCGCTGGCTGTGCTAACACGGCGCGTCGCAATCGATCGGCACCAAAGCGGGCGGCGATGTAACTCTGCATCTGTTGCAGCTTGCGCTCCTTCTCACTTTCGGTAGGGAATAAGGACAGCTGTTCAGGGGCAGCATCCTGGATGCGCTCCAGCGAGAGCTGCATGGCGGTGACCCCGGCCGTCCAGCGCATTTGTATGAGCATCTGCCGAAACAGGAGCAAGATTTTCTCCTGTGCTGCGCTGGGGAAAAGCAATCTCTGCTCCCTCTCCTGTCTGCTATCGTCTGCAAGTTGCAGGCCAAGCCTGAGCAGGCTGCAGGCTTGTAGGGTTCCCTGCAGCTCTTGCAGCAGTGGCAACAGTACGTGACGGCAAGTCTGCAGCAGTGGACCTTCCTGTTCAAGAGGGCTCTCCAGATCGCAGCTGCCCACCAGACGACGTTCCTGAGTGCGGGGAATGACCGGGCGGTTGTCCTCGCCTCGGGCACAGCGTTGCGCCAGCTTGCCCGCCTGGCCGAACTGCTGCCACACGGCAGCGCTTGGCAATGCCGCATATTGTCCCAGGGTGCGCAGACCCAGGAATGTCAGGCGCAGCAGGGTATCCCGCTCCAGAGGCAACCAGGTAACCGGCAAGGGACGCAGGAATGTCCGCTCGCATGTAGCCGTGATGGCCAGCAGGCGCCCTGGCTGCCGGCCCTGTGTGGCGGCATAGGCGGTGAATTTGGTGCTGTTCAGGCCCAATGCCGGCTGTAGCTCTGGGCCCAATTCCTTTCGTATGCGGCGCCCGATCTCACTGCAGAAGGTTGTGGCATTGTCTCGCCGGCGGGTGAGGTCGCCAAGATCGACATAGGCAGAGCCCCAGCCGTGTGGCTCCACATCTGGGCTGTGCATCTCCAGGACTTGCAGCAGGGACTCGAATGTAGCCTGGTAGCGGTCCATGTCCGCTTCCACCAGCCGTGCATCAGGACAGCAGATTTCAGCCGCACGCGTGGACTGACCGATGGCGATGCCACACATGGTTGCTTCAGCCGAAGCCCCCAGGACCCGCTGGTCGGGCCCGATCAGGATGAGAGGCCGCTGGGCGAGGCCTGGATCACGTTGGCGGGCCAGGGCAGCGGCAAAATCTGGTATGTGGCAGTAGAGCACGGACATTCTGCTTCCCTCGCTGGCCTAGATGCTGCTGCCGTGCATCGGGCTGTTGAATTCAATGGCCAGGTTGATGAGCTGCCCGGCCGGGCCCAGACGGTTCTTTTGCACCTCGATCTGGGCCTTGTAACCATAGGTATCGCCATGGCGCCTTAGCCATTGTTCGCTCACGACGCACAAGCGCGTCGTGGCATGGTGGGCCAGGGCGTAAGAGGCTGGTGAGCCATGAATCTGGGGCGCATGCAGAAAGAGGAGAACGGTTGCCGAATGCGATAGCAGCGCCACCAGCCGGTCCAGGCAAGCAGCCAGTTGCTGCGAGCCCGCGGCATCCTCCCACAAGGTCTCCAGGCTATCGACCGCCAGCGCGGTCAGCTCACCGCTGCCAGCCAATGCTTCGGTGATGGCCAAGGTTTCTTGCAGGTCATAGGGTGCGGCAATGAACAAGCGGGTGAGGTCGAGGCCGCAGTGGTGCGCATACTCTGGATCGAAAGAGCGGGCTTGGTCTACGTAGCCCACTGCGGCACCGTTTGCTTGAGCCTGGGATAGGAATTGGAGCGCCAGGGTTGTTTTGCCCGAGCTAGCTGGACCGACAAGCTCGCTCACCCGGCCCCGTGCCAGCCCGCCGATTCCTAACGCCGCATCCAGGGACGCAAAGCCGGTTGAGATGTGCGGCACGATCCTGGCGGCCACAGAATTGGGTTTGTATAGAGCCTTCCAGCCCCACCGCTGCTGCAGGGCCGTCACTGTCATTTCCAGACACGTTGTCTTCTGTATGCTCATCGCGTTGGCCTCTATGGGGCATGGTTCGTGGCCGGAATAGAACAATTGTTCTACATGCAGTATAGGCGACTCTGGCCCGTTGTCAAGTCGTCCTGCCGATTGCTGCACACTGCCGTGGGTGCTATAATGCATACACGGAGCCCTTAGCACAGTGGACTGCAGAGTGTGATGGCACGCCCTTAGCCTGGTGTCCACGGATCCAGACTGTCTGGCAGCAAGGGCATCGCCTCGAAACGGCCGACCCACCCATGGGTCTTGCTTGACTGCGGAGGAGGGAGGCTTATGGACAAGCCATGGCTCCAGCACTATGAGCCGCAGGTCCCGCCCACGCTGCAATACCCTCGACGCCCCCTGCACGACAACCTGGCCGAATCGGCGCGCCGCCATCCTGCGGCCACAGCTACTATCTTCCTGGATGCCAGGATGAGCTATGGCGAGCTGAACGCGCTTTCGAACCGCTTTGCCGCGGCGCTGCAGCAGCTCGGCGTGCACAAGCGTGACCGCGTCGCCATCTACCTGGCCAACTGCCCCCAGTTTGTGATTGCCTATTACGGCGCGCTGAAAGCAGGGGCTA
>DIVN01000034.1 GCA_002435875.1 Anaerolineales bacterium UBA6131 | reverse complement strand
TGGATCGCATGGCGGTGGGGCAGGGGATGCTAGTAAGCGTTCTCGTCGCGGAAACCGCTGAAGGCGGTCTTGATGATGATCTTGATATCGAGCGGAAGAGACCAATTCTCGATGTACCAGAGGTCATACTTGGTGCGCTCGATAATGGAGGTGTCCCCACGCAGGCCATTGACCTGGGCCCACCCGGTGATCCCGGCTTTTTCCTTATGACGCTCCATATAGCGAGGAACGACCTGTTTAAATTGCTCGACGAACACCGGCCGTTCTGGTCTTGGCCCAACCAGACTCATATCGCCCACCAGAACGTTGATGAACTGCGGCAGCTCGTCGAGCGAGTGACGCCGGATAAAGCTGCCCACTCTAGTGCGGCGAGGGTCTTCCTTCTTCGCCCAGATTGGACCTGTCTTCTCCTCCGCGTTGACGCGCATCGATCGGAACTTGAGCATGTTGAAGGGACGGGCATCCAAACCCATGCGCTCTTGGGCGTAGAAGACAGGTCCCGGCGAGTCGAGCTTGATCGCGAGGGCGATAAGCAGCATGATTGGCGATATCACGATGAGCACTGCCGCACTTACGATGAAATCCATGGTCCTCTTGACTGCTGACCGCCAACCGCGCAAAGCCACGTCGCGGATCGTGAGAAGGGGCAACCCATTGAGGTCGTGGATGTTGATGTCGCTGGCGATGATCTGGAAAACGTCCGGGAAGACGCGGACCGTGGCTTTTTCGCGCTCGCACTGAGAGATCAGATCGAGCATCTCGCTGTGGCTGGCTTCGGGCAGCCCGATAATGACCTCTTGCACGTTCATGTTGCGGATCACTTGGCCGACCTGTGCGGTATCGCCAAGGATTGGGAGTCCGGCGACTTCTCGTCGCCCCGAGGCATTGTCAACAAAACCGACTGGCTGGTAGCCCAGGCTTGGGGATTGGGAGATCTTCTGTAGCAGCATCCTGCCGATGTCGCCTGCGCCGACGATGAGCACCTTGGTAGGGTTGGCCAGGCGATAGCGCGAATGGAGGTAGTCAGTAGCCAGTCGACCGATTGCGACCATCAAGATCGTCAGCGCCCAGGCATAGACCACCATGGCGCGGGGGTAGTCAAACTCGTTCTTGTACACGAATGACGTGATGGCGACCGACGTGATGGTGCCGAAGGACACTGCAGCTGCTATGGAGTAAGTCTTGTCAATGCGCGAAAGGCCACGCCTAAAGTGGTATAGTCTGAACAGGAGGAAGGCGAGCAGCATCGCCAGAGTATGGATCACGAGCATGCTGGTGTAGTGGCTGAAGGGACGAGGGCTCAGGGGCAACGGGTACTCAGTTGCTCGTCTCAGCCAGTATGCGGCGACGAAGGCAGCCGCAATCAGCGCGACATCGACGACCACCGTGGCTAGATTGAGGATCCAGTTCACTCTACGTGGCATCCCATGAGCTCCGACCGGTTCGTGCGCATCCGGTCATGTCAAGTCATTCTAGCATGGTGGCTGGAGGCCGTCAACTCGCCTTCTCGCAGCCTCTGCCACAGGGCACGTCGGAGATGCTGCAGGCGATTCTGAAACGGCTGCGAGTCCATCGGCTCAGTGGTCATGATGACCGCGTCTTCATGGTTGTCATGGTAATAGCCCTTGCGTGCGCCGACCAGCGCAAACCCGTACTTCTCATAGAGTCTGCGCGCCACCGTGTTTGAGATCCGCGCCTCGAGCGTAGCCACGATGGCTTGCACCGCCATTGCCCGGTCCAGCAGGGAGAGCAGCAGCAACTCGCCCAGTCCGATTCCCCGCCAGGCTGGTTCGATGGCCAAAGTGCAGATGTGTGCTTCGTCTACAATAAGCCAGAACCCCCCATATCCCAACAACGGGCGAGTCGTCTCGTCAGGCCTGGCATGCTGCTCCGCCTCGCGCAGCACCAGGAAGTGTGCCATGGGATTGTGCTGCAATTCGTACTCGAATGCGTGCTGTGACCAGGGCAACGTGAATACCGCTTGCTCGAGGGCAGCCACCTGCGGGACATCCGGCAGGGCCATATCCGATACCACAAAGCGTGTCGCGTCCACACCCATGGTCACTCGACCTGACGGGGGTAGATAGGAGCCAGGGATTGCA
The DNA here is from genome assembly GCA_002435875.1 of Anaerolineales bacterium UBA6131. Classification (GTDB taxonomy): domain Bacteria; phylum Chloroflexota; class Anaerolineae; order UBA2200; family UBA2200; genus UBA6131. The sequence continues at coordinate 2,593 of DIVN01000034.1, read as the reverse complement.
GGTCATCACGCTGGCCAGCAAGCAGGCGCAGCCACGCTAGCTCCGCCAGGTAGCCGGTTCGACGCACCGACGCCGCCGGATCGAGCACTACGACCCCCGGGGCCACCTGTCCGCGCAGGGCACGTATCGTTTCGGCGTCCAGTTCTCCGCAGATGACGGTGGGAGGCACGAGTGCCGCACACAACTGAGCCGAATTGAGCAGCTGGTAGTCACTGGTGCGCTCGGGCATTCCCTCTGTCGGCTGGTAAAAAGCCATGCTCCATCTCCCACGGCCAGCTGGAATGACTGCGCAAAACGGGCATTGCTCACGTAGATGGGTGTAGGCGACCACGTCCAGAGCGGGTACTCCGAGTACAGGGATCTGCAAGCCCAAGGCAATACCCTTGGCGATGCTCAGTCCAACGCGCACGCCTGTGAATGAGCCCGGGCCGAGTGATACGCCAACGGCAATCAGATTCTGGGGAAGGAGCCCTTGCTGCCTGATAGACATGTCGATGATAGGCAACAGTTCGGTGGTGTGGCTGGCGTGCGAGTACCACATCTGCTCCGTGCGTACACCCCGATGGTCATAGAGTGCGATGCCGGACATGTTGGTGGCTGTATCGATGGCCAGCAACACTCGCGCGGCATCCGCAGCTGCCTGTTCGCTCTTGCCAATCGACATGTTCAATTGGTCACCTTGCTCCGACGCAACTCTGTCACTATCGACTCCCAGCGTGCACCTGCTGGCTGAAAGCATATCTCCCTCGAAGAGTCTCGTATATACCTGAAGGTAATTGTCAGCCTATCGGCTGGGAGCAGCGAGTCGATTGAGTCCGGCCATTCGATCAAAGCGATTCCATCGCCGTAAAGGAAATCCTCAATTCCGATCGCCTGAGCCTCAGCGGCAGCGCGCACGCGATAGAGGTCGATATGATACAGATGCTCCGCCTGGCGGAGAAGGGCGTACTGGCTGACAATGATGAACGTGGGGCTGGTCACTGGCGATCGCACACCCAAACCCTGTGCAACGCCTTGCGCGAAACACGTCTTGCCCGAGCCGAGATTCCCCTCGAGGCAGATCACGTCGCCCGCTTGCAGCAGGGGCGCCAGACGCTCGCCCAGCAGGCGCGTCTCAAGTGGGCTAAGCGTGACGATTGTCCACGGGCCCGTGGTGCTACCATTCTGCTGGCTCTTGCCTGATGTCATGTCGGCAATTATACAGCATGAGTCATGCTGCGCCTAGGCTGTTTAAGCACCATCTGTTTGACCACATACGAACGCGCCGAGTATAATGCCGCGCATGTCAACTCCTGGTCTCTCCGCCGGGTGTACTATCCGCCTGGTCCTTGCTTCAGGATCTCCCAGACGCAATCAGCTGCTTGCTCTGCTGGGGATCCCTTTTGTCATTCGTGTCGGCTCGGTTGTTGAGAATCTTGTTGAGGGGGAGAGCCCGCAAGAACAGGTCTCTCGGCTCTCTTTGTTGAAGGCAAACTCCATCGCATCACAACATGGCGATGAGCTGATCCTTGCTGCGGACACGCTGGTATGCCTTGACGGGGATATCTTGGGCAAGCCCAAGAGCCAGAGTCATGCTGTAGAGATGCTCAAGAGGCTGCGTGGCAGGTCGCATGATGTGTATACGGGACTTGCACTATTGCAGCCACGGCACGGGCGAATCTGGAGGCAATCCGTGCGGACCTTAGTCTGGATGAGAGACTACTCCGATGCGGAGATTGTGGCCTACGTAGATAGTGGCGATCCCATGGACAAAGCAGGCGCCTACGCGATCCAGCACCCCCGACTAAGCCCGGTTGAGCGAATCGAGGGCTGCTATACCAACGTCATGGGCCTCCCTCTCTGTCATGTGCACTGCATGCTGCGTCAGGCCGAGTGCACACTCGACCAGCCTCCGGTCAATGCCTGCAACCACTTTAACAGACGAGTATGCGCGGTAGCAGATCAAGTGCTATCGGAAAACTGCTGGCAATAGAAAGTGTAGAATGAAGAGCTACGGTAGTCAGAACATGGTCGCGCCGCTACGGCGCGTGCTAGTCCGCCGTCCAGACCAGTCGTTCGGCGATGCCGACCCAGCCAGATGGCACTATGCCTCGCGACCGGACCTGGCTGAGGCTCTCGCGGAGCACGAGGCCCTGGTGTCTCTGCTACGCAGTTACGGTGCGGAGGTCGCCTATCATTCTGGCCCGCTGCACGACCACGCAGATGCAATTTTCGTGCACGATCCCTGTCTTGTGACTGACCAGGGCGCGATCATTCTGAAGATGGGCAAGACGCTGCGTCAGGGTGAGGAACAGGCCATCGCCGCCTGCCTTGAGTTGATCGACGTTCCCATCTTCTTCCGCTTGAGCGGTGAGGCTCAGGCGGAAGGCGGCGATTTGCTGTGGTTGGATCATGACACGCTCGCTGTAGGGCAAGGCTTTCGAACCAATGCCGAGGGACTGAGCCAGCTTCAGGCAGCTCTTGCCAGTTTGGGCGTGCGTGTCATCGCGGTGCCTTTGCCGTATTACGGAGGGCCTGTGGCGTGTCTGCACCTGATGTCTCTGATCAGTGTTGTGGATCACGATCTTGCCGTTGTCTATCAACCCCTTCTCCC
>DIVN01000208.1 GCA_002435875.1 Anaerolineales bacterium UBA6131 | reverse complement strand
TCCAGACCCGCTGCGCAGCGACCAGAGCCACGACAGCGAGAGCGAACACGAACATGGCATTCCAGATGTGGCGTCTCATGTCACCTCCTATGCTGCCTCAGCATGACGGGAAGGAACACCCGTGCCCGAGGAGTGGGCGTCGGCCCTCCGCAGATCTCTAGTTTGACATCATCGATGTAGAAGCTGGTCACGTTGCTATCGTCGCCCGTGACCACAAAGACGACCTGAATGCGCCGCCCTTGGAAGGCAGATACGTCGAACACGGCGGAGGTCCACTGTCCCGAGCTTGCGCCGTCATGGACTTCTTGAAGGGTGGCCAGCGCGTTGTCGTCTTCGTCCAGGATTTGCACGTATAGGTAATCAAAGCCGTGGTCGTCCTCCTCATCTGTCTCCATCCACCACCAATATGAGAGGAGAGCGCGGCTTGGTTGCGTCGGCAGACTGACGTACTGCCAGATCGCATCATCCGCGTCTGCGTAGCCACCCAGCCAGGCACTGTAATCACCAGCATGAGAGTAGTCACTAGTGATTTCCGGCTGAAAGTCAGTGTTCGTCCACATGTTACCACTGTCCCAGCCATCAAAGTCACCGCTCTCAAAGCCGCCGTTGGCAACCGCGTCCCGGCAACCAACAGGGGCCGGACCCAAGGTAGGCGTCGGCGTCGGTTGTACTGGCGGGGTGGGCTGCACGCCGGAGCAGACGCTGAACTGAACGTCGTTCAGGTAGAAGCTTGTCGCGTTGGAGTCGTCCGTGGTGGCCGCAAAGTGGATCTGGATCGTCTTGCCTGCGTACGCACGCAGGTCGAAGGTAGAATCCACCCAGGTGTCCGCCTGGCTGCCATCGCTGATGGTCTCGAGCTCACGCAGAACCGTCCCGTTGGTGGCGTCCCTTACCGTGACCTTGAGAAAGTCGTAGCTGTGTTCTTCCTCGTCGGTGGTCATCGCCCAGGAGTAGGATAGGGTGGCTGCACTTGTCGCCGATGGGATGGCCACCGTCTGGTAGAGTATGTCATCAGCCTCGTCATAGCCGCCCAGCCAAACGTACCAGTCGTCATCTCCGCTGACTTCAGTCTGGCCCAAGGCCACCCATGGTGCGATCTCCTCCTCGTCAAAGCCACCGTTGCCCAGGTACTCGTTGCAGCCGTTGACCGGCCTCGGCACGAGGATAGCCTTGACAACGTTGAGGTCTACGGGCGTGCCATCGGGATCCCGTCCGTCAGGCACCCAGATAAAGTCGGGGTGATCTTCAGTACTGTCCCCTTCCCAGCCCCCGTCCACAATCTGATTGCCCTGCGTCTGCAGCCAGTAGGTATACTCCTTGACCAAGGGCTCCACACCGACAAAGTCAGCCTTGACCGCATCATCGGCATAGTAGATCTTGGCGTATACGTGGGTGACGTTGCTGTACTGACTGTCCTCGGTGTACTCAAACTCGTAGCGATACAGTGGATAGTTCCATACCTGCTCGCTGGCGTCGATGTCGGCGACGACAGCTTTGCGCTGCTGGCCAATGTAATGGAGGACGACCTGGTGAAACAGATCAGGGTACATGTCGTCGTAGTCATCGCCGCCCTCGCCATTGTAGCGGGTGCCATAGCTGTCCGTGGAGCTTGGCGTGTAGTAGGACTCTGTCAGCAGGCCTTTCAGGTCGCCCACAGTAAAGTAGATGCCGGCGTCATAGCCAGCAGCAATAGGCTCCGGCTCTATCACCGATGCCGCAGCCCAGGCATGGCAGTGGCCCCACCAAGTGTTTTCGGGGTCGTCTGTACGGTGGTTCTCGTATTCCCAGTATTCGGTCCCCGGATTGCCCCAGCCAAGTTCCTCGAAGTAAGCGTCGTACTTTTCCAGAGGCCCCCCGTCATCGTAGAGATTGGGGTTGCGTGAATCCAGCAGAGGCCACCACCAGCCTGACCAGGGTACTCGACTGGCCTGCCCTTGCTCATCGGAGAGCCCGGCATGTAGCGGTGTCTGTCCAATAGCGGGCCACACCAACGCAAAGAGGAGCACGAGCGCGACCAACCGTTTGACCATGGCAGTCACCTCGCTTCTGTGAGTTACCTGTGGCTATCGTGCACAAGCGGGTGCCAGACAGTCCCGCAATGGTGCCCTGCGGGCCTGCGGCGTACGTATCGCCGACATTATTGCGCAGCTAACGGGCGATTGGCAAATCGTTGCGTGCTGCCAGCCCACCGAACGCGGGCCGCCGATTTGGCAGCCATGTTCAGACATCCTACAATGGTCGACAGCTATTCTTAGAGGTGCGCACCGTGCAGCCAACAGGCATGCGACGGCGTAAGGCCACTGGTCGTGCCTGCGCTGACCACAGCCGCATGCACAAGCCAGGAGGACCGATGACCGCCGCGCCACAAACCCGTATGCCGTTGAGCCCCACCCGAATGCTTCTGCCGGGTAGGCCCAAGCCATACGTCATGGCTCATCGGGGCAATCGCGTTACCCTCCCTGAGAACACCCTGGTTGCGTTTGAGCGCGGCCTGCAGGATGGCGCTGACGTGATTGAGACCGACCTGCATCTGAGCAGGGATAACGTGCTCGTGTGTATCCATGACCCCACCGTCGACCGGACGACGGACGGCCGCGGACCTGTGGCCCAGATGAGCCTGCAGGAGCTCAAACAGCTCAACGCAGCAGCCCGGTATCCAGATGTGCCTGCGCAACAGGTTCTGACCCTCGCGGAGCTGGCCAGCATCATCCCTACAGATGTCGCACTGGCATTGGAGCTCAAAACTGACCGTTTCCTGGAGGAGAGCGTCTGCCAGCAACTGGTGCGGGAACTGGATGCAGCCGGCATACGCGCGCGCACAGTAACCCTCTCGTTCTCCCTACCCCGCCTGCAGGCGGTGACTCGGGTGTCCCCGGATATTCCGATGGGCTGGATCAGTCTTTTCAGGTTCTGGCCGCTGGCTCAGGTGCAGCTCAGCGGCCCGCTGTGGCCGGCACTTCTGGTCAATCCATTCTATGTCTGGATAGCCCATCACCAGGGTCAGCTTGTTGCCCCGCTGGATCCTACTCCCGACTCGCGACTGTGGCTGTACTGTGCGCTCGGCTGTGACGCAGTGCTCAGTGATGACGCAAGAGCAACCATCGCCGCTCTGCGTCGCAAGGGCTATCGCCCTTAGCCAGGCGAAGCTTGTGGGATTCCCTTATGGCTAGATTTTGCGCCGCGCCACAGTTGGGTATACTGAAGGTTTGCCGCTCACGCATAATGCTGCGGCGACCACTAGGATGGCTCAGTGTCCAGCATCGACTCTGCATTCAACTATGATCTGAAATACGTTGTGGCCAGCAATCGGCTCGTAGGGCTATGGCGACTGATGGCCGGGTTTCGCACGAGCTACGCAGCCGCGAATGTGAGCCTGGCTGTGGCGGCGACGGCCAAGGTCGCCACATTCATGCTCCTGCGTTACTTTGTGGACGATGTACTGGGTCAGCCGCAGGCGAGCGCTCGGGTGGCATGGGTGGCCCTGGCCTTTGTGGGGCTGGCAGTGGTCGAGGGCCTATCCAGCTTTTGGAGCGCCACGCTTGCCGCGCACACAGCGGAGGGGATCACCCTGCGGCTTCGGAACTATCTGTTTGACCACCTGCAGCGCTTGCCCTTTGCCTATCACGACCGCACGCCTACCGGGGACCTGATCGAGCGCTGCACCTCCGACGTAGACGCGGTGCGCCGCTTCTATGCTGACCAGGCCATTGGCATTGGGCGCATTGCTACCTTGTTCATAATCACCTTCACCGCCCTGTTGCAACTCAATGTGACGCTGGCTCTGCTATCGGTAGGAATCATCCCGGTGCTGATCGCCATGTCGATGGTCTTCTTCAAGCGTGTCTCCAAGGTCTACGATGCTCTGCAGGCTCAAGAAGCAGTTGTCTCTACCACGCTGCAGGAGAACCTGACGGGAGTCCGCGTGGTGAAGGCCTTCGGCAGGCAGCAGTTCGAGCGCGACAAGTTTCAGCGCGACAGCTGGGAAAAGTTCCTGCGCGGTAAGCGTTTCATGACCATGCACGCGCTCTATTGGCCCTTGTCGGACCTGTTGTGCGGCGTCCAGACACTGGTCGGTGTTGGCGCCGGGGCCAGAATGGCCATGAGCGGCGCGATATCAGTTGGGGGCTACCTGGCCTACACTGGGTTGCTGATTTGGGTAGTGTGGCCCATGCGCAACCTGGGGCGCTTTATCGTGCAGATGTCAAGCGGCCTCGTCTCGTACCAACGGCTCAGCGCAATCCTGGCTGAACCACGCGAGCCACTGCTCAAGGCCCGGCATTGGCCCGATGGGTCTTTCCGCGGCGACGTGGTGTTCGACAAGGTGAGCTTTGTGTATAGCTCAGGCTACCGGGCGCTGGATGAGGTTTCGTTCCGCTGTGCTCCAGGCGAAGTCATTGCCCTTCTGGGTTCCACGGGTTCGGGCAAGACCACGCTGGTCAACTTGCTCCCGCGCTTTTACGAGTATACCAGTGGCAGTATCTTGCTTGATGGCATCGAGTTGCGTGAGCTCGCCCGGCACATTCTGCGCCGCCAGATTGGCATAGTGGAACAGGAGCCATTCCTCTTTTCGCGATCAATTCGCGAGAACATTACCTACGGCGTCCACCGCAAAGTGGATGATCGCGAAGTTGTGAAAGCTGCCCAGGCCGCAGCGATCCATGACGACATCTTGACCTTTCCGCGAGGCTACGAAACCATCGTAGGAGAGCGCGGGGTGATGTTGTCCGGCGGGCAGAAGCAGCGGCTGGCCATCGCGCGCACACTGTTGAAAGACCCGCGCATTCTCATTCTTGACGACTCAACCTCGTCAGTGGATGTAGAGACTGAGCACGAGATACGAGCCGCTCTGCAGAGACTCATGCAGGGTCGGACCACCTTCATTATTGCGCACCGCATCCAGAGCGTCATGAATGCTGACCAGATCATCGTGTTTGACAAGGGTCGGGTGGTTCAAATGGGCAAGCACGATGAGCTCATTGCGCAGGATGGCATGTATCGGCGCATCTTTGAACTGCAGACGCGCATCGATGCGGAATTGGAGCAGGAGGCATCGGGTGTCGGCCTACTTTGACGAAGACGAGGAGCAGCGGGCACGGCTGACAGGCACGACGCTGCGCCGCCTGCTTGGGAAGACCAGGCCACACTCGAGATTGATGGTGGGTTTCCTCGTGACGGTGTCTATCGTATCCGTGCTCGACGCCGTCTATACCTACCTGCGCAAGCTGATCGTCGATCAGGCGATCCTTGGCGGCAACCAGGCGGTATTCTGGCAGTCCGTGATTGCTTACGCAGCGACCATTGCCCTGCAATCGCTGGGGGTCCTGGGATTTATCTACTTGACCGGCATGCTCGGGCAGCGCATCGAATATGATCTGCGCGTGGCGATGTTCAACCACCTGCAGGATCTTTCGTTTAGCTTTTTCAACCGGACTCCCGTTGGCTGGTTGATCGCACGGGTGACTTCGGACTCGGAGAGGGTGGCACAGTTGCTGACCTGGGGGCTGCTGGACGTCACCTGGGGCATTTTCAATATCGCGACCTCGGCCATCTTCATGTTCGTCATCAACTGGCGCCTGGCAGTGGTGGTGCTGACGGTCCTGCCGGTGCTCCTTGTGATCGCCGCTCAGTTCCAGAAGCGCATCCTCGCGGAGTATCGTCGCGTGCGGCGCTTCAACTCCAGGATCGTGGGGACCTTTAACGAGAACATTACGGGCGTGCGCGTGGTGAAGGCTCTGAACCGCGAGAGCGAAAACCTGCGCGAGTTCGGCCGCTCCTCCGGAGACATGTATCAGGCTTCGTACCGTGCGGCCTGGCTCTCAGCGCTCTTCTTGCCGGCCGTGCAGCTGGTCACCTCGATCGCATTGGGCAGCATCATCTGGGTCAGCGGGCGACAACAGAACTGGGGCGGGATGACGGTGGGAAGCGTACAGGCCTTTGTGTCCTATCTCTCCTTCATCATGTGGCCGATCCAGGACCTTGCGCGCGTCTACTCTGAGCTGCAGCACGCCTTAGCCTCTGCTGAGCGCATCTTTGGGCTGCTCGACACTACACCGGCCGTCTCAGACCGCCCGGGAGCGTTCGACCCAGGCACAATCCGTGGGGACATTGTGTTCGAGCACGTCGGCTTCTACTATGATCCGGACAAGCCAGTGTTGCAGGACCTGAACCTCCATGTCCGTGAAGGGGAGGCTATTGCCCTGGTCGGTCCGACCGGTGGCGGTAAGTCCACGATCGTGAACCTGTTGTGCCGCTTCTACGAGCCCGTCGAGGGGCGCATTCGCTTTGGGCAGCATGACTATCGCGATCTATCTCTGCACGCCATCCACTCGCGCATCGGTGTGGTATTGCAGACGCCGCACCTCTTTTCGGGCTCGATTCGCGAGAATATCCGCTACGGACGCCTGGAGGCCAGCGACGAGGAGTTCGAGGCATCGGCACGCCTCGCTGGCGCACACGCCTTCGTTACCCAGCTGGACCAGGGTTACGATTCTCCGGTGGGGGAAAGTGGCCAATTGCTGTCGGTTGGCCAGAAGCAGTTGATTAGCCTCGCGCGTGCTATGCTGCGCCAGCCAGATGTGTTCATCATGGATGAGGCGACAAGTTCCGTAGACACTTTGACCGAAGCTCTGATTCAGAAGGGGATGGACACCCTGATGCGCGGGCGAACGAGCTTCGTGATCGCGCATCGACTCTCGACAATCAAAAAGGCCGACCGCATCTTGTTCATCGACCAGGGACGAATCGTAGAATCAGGCAGCCACGCCGAGTTGCTGCGGGCCAAGGGTCGCTATTATCGGCTCTACGCGCAACAATTCCGACAGGAGCTGGAACGCCGGCATGATGCTGTGGATCGGGGCGACGGGGCCGTCGAGGCGGCTCTGGCCTAGTGTGGCGCAGCATGGGAACTTGCCGGTAGGCAGCGCCGCAGCGACACTGGACACAAAAGCGCAACAAGGAGGCGGCGCCCGCAATCACGTTGACAGGCTGTAGACTTGCCCTGCAGCACGCCCGCACGACGGCGCAGCACGAAAGGGGGCAGCGAAATGATCCGTATCCTGAACCGCAACGCAGATGGACACCTCCAGACCGATGTGCCCCTGTCTGAGTTGGGCAACCTGCTTGAGGACGCCCGTTCAGCGGTGTGGGTGGATCTCTTTGCTGAACCAGCGGAGCTTTGCGAGCCCATACTCAAGACGACCTTTCGTTTTCACCCCCTGGCTGTGGACGATGCGCTGCGTTGGTCACACGTACCGCGTCTGGACGATTGGGACGCCTACGTCTATGTGGTGCTGCACTCGGCCATTCTGCAACGGAACGGGGCGGAAGTGGAGCTCGCCGAGCTGGATATCTTCTTGGGCAGAAACTATCTGGTGACACATCATGACAAGCCCATGCCCGCCGTGGACGCAGTGTGGACACGCTCCCAGCAGGACGACCGCCTCTTGCGCAGTGGACCGGACCGCCTGCTTCATGCCATTGCGGATGCGATGGTAATGGAGTACATTCCGATCATTGAGCAGATTGACGACGAGATCGACAAGATCGAGAACGAGATCTTCGACCACCCCAGCCCCAAGACGCTGGCAACCCTTTTCGATCTGAAGCGCGCCGTGATCTACATGCGCCGCACCATCGGCCCGCAACGAGAGGTCTTCAATCGACTGGCCCGGGACGAATTCGACGTGGTCATGCCAAAAAGCCGCGTGTACTTCCGCGACATCTACGACCACCTGGTGCGCTTGCATGATTCCACAGAGAGCATGCGTGATCTGGTTAGCGGGGCGGTCGATACGTACCTGTCAGTGGTCAACAACCGTCTAGGCGATGTAATGAAGACGCTGACCATCATCACCACTTTGTTCATGCCCATCTCGTTCCTAGCCAGCTTCTTCGGCATGAACTTTTTCCAGCCCTCTGTTCCCCTGCACTCCTGGACCAGCCATATCTCGCTGTACGCCACCCTTGGCGTGATGCTCCTCGTGCCGTTGGCAATGTACTTCTGGGTCCGTCGGCGCGGCTGGACGTAGCCGCTGCCTGCACGCGCGCCGACGCAAGACACCACCCTCCTTGGCACTGACTGCAGGCATCGTGGTGAGGCGGTGATTACCGACCTCTCCACGGCCGGACCGTGCATCCATCTTGCACTCTGCACATCGGCCATCCGTGCCTTGCCACAGTTGTGCATTGGAGGTAGACTTCAGACATACACTAAGGATTCCAACTCATGATGATGCACTACGGTACAGCTTCAACAGGAGAGGTCATCGCGGACCGCGAATCGATTCAGGCTTTGGCCGCAGCTAAGGTCTACAACACCCTGGGCAGCCGCCCAGAAGGCTTGACCCATCTTGAGGCGCAGGAGCGCCTGCGCCGTGTTGGCACCAACACCATCCGAGAAGTCAAGGGGAAGCCTCTGATCGTGAAGTTCGCCGCCAACTTCACGCACCTTATGGCCATACTGCTCTGGATCGGCGGAGCTGCGGCAATAGTCGCGCGCATGCCGCAGTTGGCCGTGGCAGTGTGGATGGTCAACATCATCAATGGTGCCTTCAGTTTCTGGCAAGAGAACCGCGCTGAGCAGGCGACCCAGGCTTTGCGCCAGATGATCCCACAGTACGCGCGGGTGCTGCGCGATGGCGAGGAGCAGCGCGTCGCGGCAGAAAACCTGGTGCCCGGAGATGTGGTGCTGCTGTCGGAGGGCGAGCGCATCTCCGCAGACTGCCGTCTGGTGCAACACGCCAGCCTGCAGGTAGACCAATCTACGCTCACGGGCGAATCGCATCCGGTCCCGAAGAACAGTGAGGCTGTGCTGCAGGATGGGCTGGTGCAGGCCGAGATCGCATGCCTGGTATACGCGGGCACAAGTGTCGTTGCTGGATCGGGCAAGGGAGTGGTCTTTGCCACCGGCATGGATACCCAGTTCGGCCGCATTGCACAGCTCACCCAGTCGATTGGTGAGGAGCAAAGCCCGCTGCAGAAAGAAATGCACACCGCTACACAGGTGGTCACTGCGGTAGCTGTTGGCGTCGGCGTTCTGTTCTTCGTTCTGGCAGTGGCCGTGGCCCACATCACGCTGGCTGAGAGCTTCGTTTTCACGATAGGCATGATCGTGGCCTTTGTTCCCGAAGGAATGCTGCCGACCGTAACTCTCGCCCTGGCCATGGGCTCCCAACGTATGGCCAAGCGCAACGCTTTGATCAAGAGGCTTTCGGCCGTGGAGACCCTGGGGTGCACTACAGTGATCTGCACTGACAAGACGGGCACGCTGACGCAGAACGAGATGACGGTGCAGCGCATCGTCGCCGCCGGCGAGGAGTCCCGCGTGAGCGGAGTGGGGTACGGGCCGGAGGGAGACATCGTCCCCGGCCCGTCCGCGGCCGCGCGCGAGGTCCTGCNNGACGCAGAACGAGATGACCGTGCGCGGGTTGTGGCTGGCAGGCAAGAAGCTGACCGTGACAGGTGTTGGCTACTCGCCTGATGGCCAGATACTTGATGACGACCGACCTCTGGCATCAGATCTGCAAGGTGACCTGCGCGAGCTCTTGCGAGCGGGTGGGCTGTGTAACACGTCGCGCCTGCTGCCACCGGACCACGAGTCACCGCGCTGGACCGTCCTCGGCGACCCCACTGAGGCAGCACTGCGCGTGGTCGCATGCAAAGGCGGCCTGGATCTCGACAAGGAAGCGGCTGCTACGCCTATGGTCTGTGAGCTGCCATTTGAATCACGGCGCAAGCGCATGAGCACCGTCCACAGCGGGCAGGCCGAGCGCTTTGCCTATGTCAAGGGAGCGCCCAAGGAGGTACTCGCTCTGTGCAACCGTGTCGCGCTGCAGGGTCAAGAGGTGGCACTGGACGACAACTGGCGCGAAGCGATCACGGCGGCCAATGACGAGTATGCGCGGGAAGGTTTGCGGGTGCTGGCAATGGCACAACGCTCGCTAGTCGACGGCGTGCATTACCACCCGCACAGCGAGTACCAACCTGAGACAGTAGAACAAGACTTGAGCTTCCTGGGCCTGGTGGCAATGATGGATCCGCCGCGTGCGGAGGTGAGCGCTGCAGTCGAGAAATGCCGGCGCGCGGGCATACGCGTGATCATGATCACGGGCGACTATGGCCTGACAGCGGAGAGCATCGCACGGCGGCTGGGCATCATCGCGCACTCCAGGCCACGCATCGTCAGTGGTACCGACCTGGACAAGATGGAGGACCAAGAGCTCGACGAGTGTCTGCGCGCGGAGGTCATCTTCGCCCGCGCTACTCCGGAGCACAAGCTGCGCGTGGTCACCGCACTGCAGAGCGCAGGACACGTCGTGGCCGTCACTGGCGACGGAGTGA
>DIVN01000169.1 GCA_002435875.1 Anaerolineales bacterium UBA6131 | reverse complement strand
ACTGGGCACCCACCTCCGGTAGCCCCTGCTGTAGAAGGGCGTCCAGATGCCCCGGGGTGCGGTCAAACGCCTCCTCAGACAGCCTCCGAAAACCCTGTACCAGGCGCTCTCGCACACGTTGCCCTTGCACAGAATTGCGAGGAGCAGCCGCCGATTCCTGGGCCACCTCGTTTTCGAAGCGTGCTCGCGCCCGCTCGTGAGCGATCTGTTGTTCTGTGGAATAGCAGGGACCAAAATCAGGTGCGCCGGCATCGGCCTGCCACCAGGCCTCCTGCCAGAGGCGCACCTGATCTCTCACGCTTACAGCCAGGGCCATGCCCTCGCCGCTCTTGGCCAATCGGCTCACAGGTTCCATCGGCAACTCCTCACGGACAAGGTGAGACGTGCCATCCAGGCGCTTCATCGTCGCATTGCTGCTGCGCCTGGCTGCCTGCCAGGATGCGCCAGCTTGCCGATGGAGACCGACTCCCCGCGCCTAGGGATTCGGTGTCGGCGTCGCTGGAGGCAAGATAAAGCTGCTGCGGGTGTCCTCGACCAGCGACTGGACATTGTATTCGCTGACACGCACATAGTAAGGAGACGTAGAGACGTTCACTACATACGACGAGTCGGTCGCATCCTTCGCGCCCACGGTCAGTACAATCGATTCATCAGCCTTCTTGACAATGACCGTGGCCGTCGGCCGATCGAGGCCATACTCAGCCAAACTCTCACGACCAAGAGGGCGCAACATGGTCACCTGCGTAGCCTTGGTGATCACGCTGTTGACCTCAGCCGTGTTGGGGGTCTCTGCACTTGTCAAGCCCTCAAGGGCCCAGGTTCCCGTCGCATCTTTCTTGAAAGTGAACGTTCCATTGACGTTCGTCAATGTAACCTGCTCTACCTCATTCTGGGCCACGCTGAAGTAGCTGGACTTGACCCAGGGCAGTGCGTTCACACTCAGATCCCACTGGCTGAGATCGCTTACCAGATAGGTGTTGTTGGTCCCCTCTGGACGAACATGGCTCGTATCGTACGTCGGTGCCGAGCCGACATAGAGCACGTAGGAGGTGCCATCGGCGGTCGACAGGGTCACCCGCCGCAAGAAATCCGTCGCCGACACCTGCAGCTGCTTCTGACTGGCTTCTGTCTGGGTAACCAGGCGTTGGCTGCTTAGAACCTTCACTTTGTCCACGATCGACGTGATCTGCGTTTCGTCCGCCGGGTAGTCATCAGCCGATGGCAAAACCCACGCACCAGTCGTCTTTCGCAGCTCGATCGACTTGCCGGTGTTGTCGCTGACAGTCAGCCCGACCACGTCCGCATCCTTCAACCCGGGGAAAAGAGGCTCGGCCGTCCCCGCGGTGCCCACACGCGGCCACAGTACAAATGCGCTGAGCGCTACCTGACCGATCAGCAGCGCCACCAGGATCCATTGGTTACGCTCTAGCTTCATTCCTGCACCTCCCCACTCACTGCCTCCACATCTGCGGCCAGCAGATCCATGGGCTTTTCACTCTTGCGATACGCATTCCAGACCATGGCAATCACGCCCAGACCGAGCAGGGCAATCACATAGTTCGCGATCTCCCATGAAGACTGCGCCCGCTCGCTCATCGTATCAAGCACCCGGGCGTTCGTGCCACGTGCCCGTATGTTGAGCAGATCCAGGTCCTCCGTGCACCAAGCTACGGCGTTCTGCATCAACTTCAGGCTGTTGACGTAGCGATCCTGGCTCAAGTTGGTAGAAATCTCGAACACCACATCATCCAGGAAGGCTGTGCTGCCCACCACAACCAGGCGGGCGCTGTTCGGCGAGGTAGTGATGGTCCCGGCCCCACTCTCGGCCTGGCCCTCTGCTACCAACGGGGATGCCTTGTCAGCAAAGTAGCTCTGAAACTGACCCTGCAGCGACACCGCCAGGGTGTACGACTGCTTCGCTTCTTCTACGGCAAAGCCTCCCTGTGGATACTGGTCAAAGTTGGGCTCGATGCTCGTGTCCGTGCGCAGCCAGGAGCCTTTGCTCGAGCGCAACAGCTCCACCGTCTCGCGCTCGGCATTCTTGGCCTCGTCCAGGGTCACGGGCGATGGCCAATTGATTGTGACTGCGGTCAGGTTCGACACGATCGCGTTATTGGCGGCCATGCCATCGCTGCGCACATCCGAGAAGAAAGGATAGTCTAGGGCCTGAATCTCGCGCATCTGGATGCCGCCGACGTTGCGCGTGACCACCAGCGGGAACGGCTCATTCTGCGAATCCATCACCAAGGAGCGTTCCACAGTCACCCCATAGTGTGCCAGCATCTCCTGCAGGCCATCGGTGATCTCTTCCAGAGCCAGGTTGCCGTAGTAGGGATCGACGGTCAGTTTGTAGTTGCCCGCTACGGCGACCACTGCCCCACCGCGCATCAGGTATTGGTCAACCGCGTAGCGGTCCGAATCGGTCATGCCTTGCGGGGCAATCAACAACAGCACATCGATGTCACTGGCAACCGTACCGGAACTCAGGTCAACACTGCGCACCTGATACTCCTGGGCAAGGTAGCTGTTCAGTTGTTCCCAGGTCGACAGTGGCTCCTGCGTCTGTCCGTACATGTTCTGCGTAGGCTGCAGATCGGGCAACCAAAGGCCCACAACCTTCAGGAAACCAGGCGACGCCCTCTTGAGCACTGACTCGATCGCAGTACGGATGCCGACTTCGCTGGTGTCCTGTGTTGGGTAGATGACCTCGGTCTGGTCGCCTATCTGCATGGCCATGTGCAGGTAGTAGCTGACGTTGGAGAAAAGGAAGGCAGCAATCGGCTGAATGCGATAGGTATCCCAAAGCTGTTGCCGACTAATCGATGCCCCTGCCGCATCTGGGTTCACCACGGTATAGGTGAGCTTGCCTTGTGCCTGACTCTGCATCTCACTCACGATCTTCTGGATCGTCTGTGGGACCTCGACCAGCGATTCTGGCAAAGACTCGGGAGTTGCGTAAAGAGTGATCGTCACTGGGTCTTTCAGCGCCGCAAAGATCGCATCGACGTTCTGAAAACCATACACCACCTTCTTGATCGAGCGTGTCAGGTCATACTCCAGATTTCGTAGGCCAATCTGTACGGCCCCAGCACGCTGATAACTCACCTCGATCAGATCATTAAAGCCCAGCGTCTCGTGCTGATCCCCATAGCGGATCAGCAGGTCAAAGTACGAATTGATGACCGCCGACTCGTAGCGTCCGGCAACTTGGAAAGGCGTTGGCCGGATGCCATAGGTCTGGTATGCTTCCGCTTCTTTCTCGGGCTCGCGGGCGGGGTCGATGATGTCGAGCTGCACCTTGCCGCCCGAAGCGATGCGGTACTCCTCCAGCACGTCTCGGATTGTCGGCACCAACGGTGCCAGCAACGGATGCGTCTTGGCACTAAAGTAGCCGCGGATCAGCAGTGGCTCTTGCAGGTTGCTGAGCAACTCACGCGTCGTCGCCGAGAGTGTGTATTCCTTGTTCTGCGTCAGGTCCACCCGCAGCCCGCGCAAGGGGTAAGCCCACACATTGGCTACGATCAGGTTCGCCGCAAGCAGCGCAGAAGTCAGCGTGGCGGCCCGCCGTTGCGGCAGGCCTCCCTTGCCAGCGCTCCAGTGCTTGCTGAGCAGAGACAGCACATTCAGCACCAGGAAAACGCCGGTCAGTGTGCCGTAGTAGAGCATATCGCGCAGGTCGATCACCCCTCGCTCAATGCTCAAAAAGCGGCTGCCAGGCGAAATAGCGCGCAGGATCTCGCCCACCCTGTTGCCGACAAAGTCCGTCAGCCCCGAGGAGCCCAGCAAATACAAGAGACCACAGATCAACGCGGTCGCGATCAGGGCCACGATCTGGTTGTCGGTGCGCGAAGAGACGAACAGGCCGATTGCCGTATAGGCGGCAGCCAGCAGTACCGCAGCGAGATAGCCGCCAAAGACCGGCCCCCAGTCCAGGTTGCCTAGCAGCGAGACCGTCACGGGCAGGAAAAAGGTGAGCGCCAGCGAGATGGCCACCAGGGCCAGCACCGACAAGAACTTGCCAAGCACGAGCTGGATGGGCGTGACCGGCAAGGTCAGCAGCGTCTCCAGAGTCCCGGCACGTTGCTCCTCACTCCACTGCCGCATGGTCAGCGCCGACACCAAGAAGATCAGCAAGATGGGCATCCATTGGAACAGCGGGCGAACATCGGCGATGCCGCGCGCAAAGAAGGTCGCCACCCAGAAGAACGAAAAGAGCGTCACCGCCAGGAAGGTGGCCACGAACATTAGAGCCATCGGTGACCCAAAGTAGCCGTGCAGTTCTTTCCTAGTAATCGCGAGTATCTGTTTCATCCCCAAACCTCACGCTGCCGTTGCCAATTCGTTAAAGACGCTCTCCAGCGTCCGCACGTCACGCCGCAGCTCGCGCAGCGGCCAGTTGTGCTCCCGTGCCAGCTCATAGATCGTCGGGCACAGGTCTTGTGCTTCCCCTGTCTGACCAAGCACTCGATAGGCAGGAAAGCCATCGACAGAGCGCGTTGTGTCCACGCCCTTCACGCCCTGCACCTTACGTAGGGTCTGGCCCACATTCGGAGTATCGCTTCCCAATACCAGCACGGCATTGGGTGTTGCCGCCAGCTCCGAGAGGCGAGCGTCAGCGCGAATCTTGCCATTCATGATAATGATCACCCGGTCGCACAGCGCTTCGACTTCGGAGAGGATATGCGTCGAGAAGAGCACCGTGCTGCGCTCCGCCAGCCGTCGAATGAGATGACGCACTTCGACGATCTGCGTCGGGTCGAGACCCAGGGTAGGCTCATCGAGAATCAACAGCTTCGGATCGTGCAAGATTGCCTGTGTGATCCCAACCCGCTGCCGAAACCCTTTGCTGAGTGTGCCAATCGGCCGCGTCAGGTGATTCTGCAGGCCAGTGGCCTGAATCGCTCGCGAAAGGCGAGCAGTCTGCTCTTCGGCGGGCACCTGGCGCAACTCTGCGATCATCTTCAGGTAAGCCTGGACAGACAACTCGGGGTACAGCGGTGCATTCTCAGGCAGGTAGCCAAGCTGCGCCTGGACCTGCTTCGTCTGCGTCAGAACATCAAGACCAGCGATGCGCACGCTTCCGCTGTCCGGCTGCAGATAGCCCGTCAGGATCTTGATGATCGTGGTTTTCCCGGCGCCGTTGGGGC
>DIVN01000240.1 GCA_002435875.1 Anaerolineales bacterium UBA6131 | reverse complement strand
AAGGTCAGCGTCAATTCTGCCGCGGTCAAGAACCCAGAACTGCTCACCGCGGCTGCGGAACGCTTTGGCAGCCAGTGCATTATCATTGCCATCGATGCTCGTCGCGTTCCTGCCGGGAATGGCCGCAATCACGAGGAGCAGCCTCCCCGTTGGGAAGTGTACGTCGCTGGGGGGCGCGAGCCGACTGGCCTGGACGCGGTGGAGTGGGTGCAGCGCGCAGTGGAGCTGGGCGCCGGCGAGGTTCTGTTGACGAGCATGGACGCCGACGGTACGCTGGCCGGATATGACCTCGAGTTGACCCGGCGCGTGTCGGAAGCCGTCAGCGTGCCGGTGATTGCCAGTGGGGGCGCGGGCAAGCTCGAGCACTTTGCCGAGGTGCTGACCGCCGGCAAAGCTGACGCAGCCCTTGCCGCCTCCTTGTTCCATGACCGCGTACTGACAGTAGGTCAGGTGAAGGAGTTCTTGACCCAGCGAGGTATCCCGGTCAGAAAAGGTGAGGGCGCCAATGGCAACTGAGGAGTTGGCGGCGCGCTTTGACGCCAATGGCTTGATTCCCGCAGTCGTGCAAGATGCCCAAACAGGGCAGGTCCTGATGGTGGCTTGGATGAATGCCGAGTCCCTGCAATTGACTTTGCAGACGCGCGAGGCGGTCTTTTGGAGCCGCAGCCGTAAGGAGCTGTGGCACAAGGGTGCCACCTCTGGCAACGTGCAGCGCGTGCGAGAGATCTGGATCGACTGTGATGCCGACACATTGCTACTGAAAGTCGACCCAGCCGGCCCAGCCTGTCATACCGGGGCGACCAGTTGCTTCTACAGGAGGATGTCTTGACCGATAGCGCGCTCGACTTCCTTTTCGCCACCATCTGTGAGCGACAGGCGCACCCGCAGCCTGGATCTTACACCGCACAACTGCTTCGGGCCGGCGAGGACGAGATCCTGAAGAAAGTCGGTGAAGAGTCGGTGGAAGTGATCCTGGCGGCCAAAGCGCAAGGCAATGTCCGCCTGGTTGAGGAGTTGGCCGATCTGATGTACCATGTGCTTGTGCTAATGGCCGCCCGTGGGCTTTCGCCTGAGGACGTGGCCCATGAGCTGGAGCGACGACGTAAGTGAAACACGTTCTCTTGTTTGACATCGATGGCGTTCTTGTGGAAACGCGGGGGTACCTGCGTGCGTTGCAGGACACCGTAGCTCATTTCTCTCGCACGATGGGTCTTGGCGAGCTGTCGCCGACTGAGCCTGAGGTGCGCTTCTTCGAGGCACAGGGCATCACCAGCGAATGGCACATGGGGGCAATCTGTGTGGCAGCGTTGCTCATCGAGCGAATGCGTGCGGAGCCGAACCTAGACCTGCCACTGGATTGGGAGCAGGCATTGCGTTTCCTCGGCGAGCACCGCGTGGCCCTGCAACGTCCCGACTATCAAGCCTGGGCTGCACAGCTGTCGCGGAGCAGACGTCCTGACGATCGCACGCCCGAAGCGACGATGCGCCTGTTTGCGGGTGCCGCACGCAGCCTCCCAAACCAACCCGCGTCAGCTGAGCGTCTGACGCCGCTGCTTGGCGCTCTGCTCGAAGGTGTCTTCGAATACCGCACCTCTCCCGTCATGAGGGTCATGCAGCACCTTGTGTTGGGCAGTGCTCTTATTCAAGAGATCTATGGCTCGGCGCCAGATTTCGAGAGCGAGGCGTACATCGAGCGCTTTGACCGTCCGCTGCTCAGTGGTGGTTTGCGCGAGAAGCTCTTGGCCGCGCTTGGCAACGGTCTGGGCGCCTGTATGATGACCCTGCGTCCAAGTCTGCCGCCGGTTGGGGCATCTGCGGCTGGCCTGGGATACTCGCCAGAGGCGGAGCTGGCGCGACGGCTGACGGGCTTGGAGCGAATGCCCTGCATCGGCTTTGGCGACCTGCGCTGGTTGGCCGCCGAGACCGGTGCCGATGTTGGCCGCCTGATCAAGCCCCACGCTGCACATGGACTGGCGGCCATTGCCGCTGCCTGCTCTGGCGACAAGGTCGCGTCGCTTCACGCTGCCCATCAGTTGGCGGCGTGTGCAGACTTGCAGCCACCGCTGAGCAACCTGCCTCCGCTGACCGTATCTGTCTTTGAGGACACCACCAACGGGCTGCTTGCCTGCAAACAGGCTGAGAGGGCGCTGCGAGAGGCAGGCATGGAGATCTCATGTCAAGGCTACGGCATCGCGCCATCTGGCAGCGCCAAGGCCCGCGCGCTGGAAGGTGTAGGTGCCCGCGTGTACGCACACGTAGATCAGGCGCTGCTTGACGATCTGTCGCAGCACCAGACTACCGCTGGATAACAGTCGAAGGAAAAACATCTCAGGAGGCTAGTGCCGTATGCAAGTTTCAAGTGCTTTGTTGAGCGTGTCCGATAAGCGCGGCATCGTCGATTTTGCACGTTCTTTGCTGCAGATGGGGGTCAAACTGTACGCAAGCGGAGGGACGGCCCTGGCCTTGCGCGACGCTGGCCTGGCTGTGACCTCCGTCGAGCAGCTCACCGGCGCTCCGGAGATCCTGGGCGGCAGGGTCAAGACGCTGCACCCTGCTGTGCACGGGGGCATCCTGTCCCGTCGCTCTGCGGAAGACCGTCAACAGTTGGCTCAGTTCGGTTGGGGCGAGATTGATCTGGTGGCTGTCAACCTCTATCCGTTCGAAGCTCTCACTGCTGACCCTAACCTGGCCCTTGCCGATGCCATCGAAGCAATCGACATTGGGGGCGTGGCCCTCCTGCGCGCGGCGGCCAAGAACTTTGAACACGTCGCCGCCGTCTGCGACCCCGATGATTACCAGCCTATCTTGCAAGAGCTGAGCAGCCACGGCCAGGTGAGCCTTGACCTGCGCCGAAGATTGGCGCTCAAGGTGTTCCGGCACACCTCCACATACGATGCCGCCATCCAACGATACCTGGATGATGGCAGTGAGCAACTCCCCAACACCCTGGCGCTGGGCCTGCACAAGGTCCAGGAAATGCGGTATGGCGAGAATCCTCACCAATCGGCTGCGCTGTATGCCGAGCGACGCGACATTGGACCCTTAACTGGCCGCTTGCTCCATGGCAAGGCGCTCTCCTACAACAATCTGCTCGACCTGGACGCTGCTTGGTGGACAGCATTATCCTTCGAACGACCGACGGCGGTGTTCGTCAAGCATCTCAGTCCCTGCGGCATTGCCTCAAACGGCCAGCTACAGCAAGCTCTGACCCTGGCTCTGGCCAGTGACCCCGTGTCGGCTTTTGGCGGTGTCGTCGCCTGCAACCGCCCCTTTGACCACGAAGCTGTGCAGGCATTGGGCAAGTTATTCGTGGAAGCGATCGTTGCTCCGTCGTTCACTCCAGACGCTCTGCAGCTGCTACAGCGGCGAGAAGCCTGTCGACTTGTGGCGGTAGACCAAGCCGCTGCGGCAACGCTCGAAGTACGCAGCATTCTGGGCGGGTATCTCGTCCAGCAGCGCGATGCAGGCGACCAGGCCGAGTGGCAGCTGGTTACGCGTCGCGCAGCCAGCCCACAAGAGCTGGCGGCGCTCAAGTTCGCCTGGCGTGCTGTGGCCCATGTCAAGTCAAATGCCATTGTGCTGGCCCAAGGTGAGCATACCGTCGGCATTGGCGGTGGTCAGCCCAGCCGCGTGGACTCGGTCAAGACCGCGATAGCCAAAGCGGGCGATCGCGCCCGCAGCGCCGTGCTCGCCTCAGACGCCTTCTTCCCGTTCGCGGACGGCCTGGAGGAGGCCGGCCGCGCTGGGGTGACGGCGGTCGTGCAGCCGGGTGGCTCCATCCACGACAAGGATGTCATCGCCGCTGCCGATGAGCTTGGCCTGGCCATGTACTTTACCGGGGTGAGGCATTTTCGCCATTAGCACTCACGTTCCGTTGTGTTTCATGCAGCATACTGTTACCGAAAGGAAGTACCATGCCCAGACAGCGTTATGAGGTGATCGTGGTCGGCGCAGGGCCCGCGGGCCTTTTTGCCTGCTATGAGCTAGTGAAGCATGGCTTTCGCGACATTGCCCTGATCGACCGAGGCGGGAACGTCGCTCAACGTATGGTGGACAGGGAAATCCTGTTTGGCGTTGGCGGTGCCGGTCTTCATTCAGACGGCAAGCTCAACTTTACCCCGCGTCGAGGCAAGACCGACTTGACCGAGTTCTTGCCACTGGCCGAGGCGCAGGTATTGATTGACTACCTTGAGGAAGCCTTTGCTCAGTTTGGCATGACTGGCAAGAGTTATCCCAGCGACATGGCGGCCGCCAAGGAGCTGCGTTCGAGGGCCAAGAAGCTGGGCATGGATCTCATGCTCGTCAAGCAGAAACACCTGGGTTCCGACCGCCTACCCGGCTACATGGAGCAGATGCAGACCTTCTTGACGGATGCGGGCGTCGAGCTACTGAGCAAGACCGTCGTCGAAGGCGTATCGTCGCACAACAACGATGGCATCTCCGTCACGACGACGCCGCACGGCGAGATCACCTCACACTACCTGCTGCTGGCGCCCGGCCGCTCGGCAAACCAGTGGCTAGCCGATCAGATGAGTGCGCTCGGTGGGGATCTGGCTTACCAACCTATCGAGGTTGGCGTGCGCGTCGAACTTGCAGAAGAGATCCTTGAGGGCATCACGGACATCATGTACGATCCTGCGATCTTTCTCTACTCGCAGTCGTACGATGACCAATTGCGCACCTTTTGCACCAACCCCTCTGGGTTCGTCGTCAGGGAAGACTACAAGGAGTTCGTCTGCGTCAATGGGCATGCCTACAAGAGCCGCCACTCTGCCAACAGCAACTTTGCGCTGCTCAACAAGATCTCTCTCTCCGAGCCCATTACCAATACCATTGCTTACGGCGAAAGCATCGCCAAGCTGGCCAATACTATTGGTGCTGGAAAACCGCTACTGCAGCGCTACGCCGACTTTCGCCGCTATCGCCGCAGCACCTGGGGGCGCCTGAGCAAAGGCTACGTCAATCCGACCATGCCTGACGCCACCCCTGGCGATATCGGCATGGCTCTGCCGCACCGCGTGGTGGTCAACTTGCTGGAAGGCCTGCAGCGACTCGACCAGTTGATCCCCGGCGTTGTCTCGGACTCAACGCTGCTCTATGCGCCAGAGGTCAAGTTCCATTCCTGCCGACCCAAGACAGACCAATACCTGGAAACCCAGGTGCACAATGTGTTTATCGCCGGGGATGGCGCCGGTGTTTCCGGCAACATCGTGGGCGCTGCCGCAACTGGTGTTATTGCCGCGAGGCGCATTCTCGAGCGCGCCGGAAACTGATGTGATGGACGACTCGCGCGCCAACCAGTCGATGGAGGCTCTGTCGCCGCTCGACGGACGCTATGCCGAGCAGTGTCGGCCGCTCCGCCGCTACTTTTCGGACGAGGCTCTCAACCGCTACCGTGCCTGGATCGAGGTCCGCTATCTGGATGCTCTGCTTCCCTTTCTGGGTGTTGGAGCCTTGAGCAGCGCCGAGCGCGATGGCTTACTGGCCTGGGCGCAAGGGCTAGGCCGGGCGGACCTTGAGCGCCTGCATGAGATCGAGCGCAAGACGCGCCACGACGTCAAGGCCGTGGAGATGCTCGTACGCGAGCGCTTACAGGATACTGGCAGAAGCGATCTGCTGCCATGGGTCCATTGGGGCCTGACCAGCGAGGACGTGGACAACCTTGCCTACGCAGTGGCGCTGACAGACGCCTGGCGCGAAGTGCTCTTGCCTGCGCATGGCGCTGTTCTCCGCCTGCTGCTGGATGCTGCGCGCGAGCACGCGGCCACGGTGATGCTGGCTCGCACGCATGGGCAGGTTGCCGTGCCCACCACGTTGGGCAAAGAACTGGCCGTCTTTGCCGACCGCGCTGCCTTTTGCATCGAGCAGATCGTGGACCTGCGCCTGGGTGGCAAGCTGAATGGCGCCGTGGGCAACTGGAATGCGCAGCACCTGGTCTATCCGGACAAGGATTGGCTGGGATTCAGCCGCGATCTGATCCGTGCGCTCGGCCTGCAGGAGACCATGCTCACGACGCAGATCGAGCCCGCTGCACGCCTCGCCCTCTTCTT
>DIVN01000236.1 GCA_002435875.1 Anaerolineales bacterium UBA6131 | reverse complement strand
GAACCTCGTCTTCATGCAGTTCGAGACCACCTCCGACGGGGTTACCAGACCGTTGCCGAGGCCCAGCATCGACACAGGGATGGGCTTTGAGCGCCTTACCGCGGTCATGCAAGGCAAAGACAACAACTATGCCACGGACTTGTTCTGGCCCATCATTCGCAAGACACAGGAGATGCTGGGTCACAGTGACGCTCAACGAGATGCACAACTGGTCTCTTACCGGGTGATCAGCGACCACGCACGCGCGATCGCCTTTCTGATCGCTGACGGGGTATTGCCCGGCAACGAAGGTAGAAGCTACGTGCTGCGGCTGATCCTCCGCCGGGCAGCACGTCATGGCAAGATGCTCGGATTCGCACAGCCCTTCATGTCCTCGGTCATAGAGGCAGTCATGGACATCATGGGCAGCTACTACCAGGAACTGCTGCAAAGACGCGACTTTATCCTGCGGGCGGTGACCCAGGAAGAAGAGCGCTTCTTACAGACACTTGACACCGGGCTTAACCTGCTGCAGGAGAGCATCTCCACAATCAAGGCGGCCGGAGGAGAATCGATCCCGGGGGATGAGGTCTTTCGTCTCTACGATACATATGGTTTTCCTCTGGACCTTACCCGCGACGTAGCAAAAGAGCAGGGTCTGACGGTAGATGAAGCTGGATTCCGTGCTGCCATGGACGTCCAGCGTGAGCGAGGCCGCGCGGCCATGCATTTCGAGCCTGAACGTGAACAAGAGCTGTTGCGGAGCCTCAATCTTCCGGCGACGGTCTTTACTGGCTATCAGTCAGGCAGTGGGCAGGCCCGTGTCTTGACCTTGTTGGTCGACGGTCAGGTGCGCGACGCCGCGGCTACAGCGGAGGACGTGGAAGTGATCCTGGATCAAAGCCCGTTCTATGCCGAGGGCGGTGGACAGGTGGGCGACAGCGGCATTATTGTGAGTCCCCATGGCCGTATAGAGGTCCACGATGCACGGCACCCCATCGCGGGGTTGATTGTGCACATGGGGCATGTGGTTGAAGGCACCGTTCGCAGCGGCGAGCAGGTGGAGGCCATCGTGGACGAAAGCCGGCGCCTCGACATCGCACGCAATCATACGGCCACGCACCTTCTGCACCACGCCTTGCGCTCCGTTCTCGGCGACCATGCGCGACAGGCGGGTTCGCTTGTCGCACCAGACCGCCTGCGCTTTGACTTTACGCACCTTCAGCCAGTATCCCCCAGCGAGCTAAGACAGATCGAGCGTGAAGTCAATGCGGCTGTGCGCGCAGATCTAGGTGTACACTCAGACGTAAGCAGTTATCAGCAGGCACGTGACAGCGGTGCTATCGCTTTGTTTGGTGAAAAGTACGGCGACACCGTCAGAGTAGTGGGCGTAGGAGATGACTATAGCCGTGAGCTATGCGGCGGAACGCACTTGCGCAGCACCGGGCAAATCGGGTTGTTCAAGATCATCAGCGAATCCAGCATCGGCTCCGGTCTGCGTCGCATCGAGGCGGTGACCGGCCGAGCAGCTGAGGAGTACATCGAGCGACAGCTTGACCTGCTTTCTCAGGCAGCCGACGTTATCGAGGTGCAAGCAGGTGATCTGCCACAGAAGGTTCGGCAGCTTGGCGATCAACTGCGCCAGCAGCAGCGTGAGGTTGAGCAATTGCGCGGCAGGACCGCGCAGGAGACGGCACTGAGCTTGCTTTCAGCAGTTGAGACTGTGCACGGCGTGCAGGTCCTCGCCTCGCAAGTGAACGCCGACAGTGTGGACCGCATGCGCGAGATGATCGATGTGCTGCGAGACAAACTGCCTTCGGCGGTCTTGGTGCTGGTGTCCTGCATTTCCGAAAAGCCTGTTGTGGTGGCCGCTGTGACACCCGATCTGATTGCCAGAGGCATCCATGCGGGTAAGCTCGTTGCCGCGCTGGCGAAGATAGTGAATGGGGGAGGAGGCGGTCGGCCTGATCTTGCTCAGGCAGGCGGGCGAGAGGCAGGCAAGATTCCCGATTTGCTTCGCGAAGTGCCACACCTGATCGAAGGGCTGCTGTAAGATGCTTAGGCGAGGATCCTGCAACAGACTCATACAACTGCTGGCAAGCAGGTAACCGATGCACATTGTGGAGTTGACAGGCGAAGAAAGCATCACTGCCATCTACGGGCTTATTGAGGCGGCTGATGATGATATCGTGCTAGTTGTGCCCAAAGGTTGCGAGGCTCTGGAGCGCAACGAGGTGAATCTGCGGCTACTTCGGCGGTGGGGGGACAACCTGTCCCGCCGAATAGGCCTTGTGGTCGCAGACCGTGCTACTCAGGTGATGGCCAGGGAGGCGGGCTTCCTACTATTCTCTTCCCCTGCCAACGCGCGCAGAGCGGACATCGCTGCGCTCGATCGCCGTCGACGTCGTCTCGCTGGACTCCCACAACGACCGAGCCCTGGCCTAGCGCTAGAGTCGCTCGGGCACAAGGCCAGTACACGCGCAGGGCGCTCGCGTTTTCGCCGGGCCGGAGTGATACTAGCCGCGGGATGCGCAGCCATATTGGGGCTCGCCTTCGTCGCCCTATTCGCCTTACCCTCCGCTACTGTCACGCTGCAACCGATTAGTCAGCGAACCTCTGCTGCCATGGAAGTGACGGGCGTGCTCGAGCGCACGGACATTGATTACAGCCAAGCCCTAGTGCCGGCTCGTATGGTCACGATTGACCAAGACGGTTTCGATACCGTTGCCACCACCAACAAACGCGATGTGCCCGACGGCCACGCGCAGGGCACTGTGCTGTTCGCCAACAGAACCACGGTACCTATGACCATTACCAAGGGCACCGTCGTTCGGACAAGCTATGGCGAAAGCGTGCGATTCTACACAATCGCCGATGTGAGGCTGCCGGGTGAGTTGTATGGTACGGTTCGAGTGGGCGTCCTGGCAGCAGAGCCGGGCCCGAGTGGCAATGTCCCAGCCCTCACAATCAACATCGTGGAAGGACCAGTGGCGGCACAGGCCAACGTGCTCAATGAGTCCCGTATCACAGGCGGAACGGTCAGAAGGCTGTCCACCGTGGCCGCAGCAGACAAAGTGACCCTGCGTAGCAAGCTCATGCAGGGGCTGCAAGAAGAGGCCTACAAGGCGCTGACCGCAAGCCTGCGCGAGAAAGAATTCGTTCCACCCGGGTCCCTCGATATCCGTGCGGTTTCGGAAGAATTCGACCACAAGGTCGATGACATGGTAGATCAGTTGGGCATGAGCATGACCGTCAACGTGCGTGGGCTGGCGGTGGACGGACACAGCGCCGAGCAAGTGATCCTGGCCCTGATACAGCAACGCACAAGGGATGGGTATCGTTTGTTGTCCGATAGCGTGAACTACGAACGCGGGGCCGTGATCAGTGCCACGCTGGCGCAAGCCCTCTTCGGCATGTCTGCTCAAGCCTACATCGTTCCAGATATCGAGCTGGATGAGGTGCGTGCGGCCGTTGCTGGGCTATCGGTCGATAATGCCAAGACCGTACTTAGCCGCAAGTTTGATCTAAGCACACAGCCGGAGATTAGCCTTTCTGGTAGCCTACTTGGGCGGCTGCCGATTTGGACCAGGCGTATCTACGTACGCGTCGTTGCGGATTAGGCATGCGCATTCTGGGCGTGGACCTCGGAGAAAGAAGGATTGGCTTGGCGCTGAGCGATTCCAGCGCCTGGCTGGCCACACCCCTGGCAGTGATCGCTGGCCGTGACTTGGACAGCGCACTGCAATCGATTGCCGAGCTCGTGCGCAAACACAGCGTGGGCGAGCTAGTGGTCGGCTATCCGCGCAGCCTCGATGGGACGGTGGGCCCTCAGGCGCAGCGTGTGGAGCGTGCCGCGACAAAACTGCGGGCGCGTGTGGCTGTTCCGGTCATCCTGTGGGACGAGCGCCTATCGACCGTGCAGGCCGAGCGTCTGTTTCACGAGACGGGCCGACGCGCACGAAGGGATGAGATTGACGCAGCTGCTGCCGCGGTGATCCTGCAGAGCTACCTGGATACCCAGCGGGTGGCTAATCCGGCCGGCGATTCGTTTCCCGGCGTGGATAGCCGTCAGGATCTTGAGGCTACCTGAGGAGGAGACCGTGGATAGCGGGAAAGGCATCATCGTCCGTGTTGTGCTGTTTTCCATAGCATTGCTGATCATCCTTGGCTCCGCCGCAGGCATTGTGTGGTTTTACATGACCGAGATCCGGGCGACATCGCAGCCCGCGCAGACGATAGATCTGGGTTCGATGCAGCGAGCAGTTCTGGGCGTCTACCTGAACCTCAGACGGGCTGAGATTGACACCCCGCCTAGCTCTGACAGCGCCGAGGTGGCATTCACCATTCGGGTCGGAGAGAGCGCCACGACTGTAGCGGATCGACTGGAGCAAGCCTCGATCATTAAGGATGCCCAGTTGTTCCGGCTGGTCCTGCGTTACTGGGGCGTCGATAACCAAATCGAAGCTGGTGACTATTCCCTGCGCCGCGACATGTCCATCTCGGAGGTCATCCAGCAGCTTCAGCACGGTCGGCTGACAGCCAGGACCGTGACCATACGTGAAGGCCTCAGGGCCGAAGAAATGGCGCATCTACTGGCCGTTGAGGGTCTGGTGGACCAGGAGGAATTCATCGCCCTGGTCAGGGACGATGCGTTTCAGTACGACTTTCTCAGGGATCGCCCGGCACAGGCACCCAAGACCCTTGAAGGCTTCCTGTTCCCAGACACGTACCAATTCCCAGTGAATGTAACCACCACCGCTGTCATTGATGAGATGCTGCGCAACTTTGATCGTCGGGTGACTATCGAGATGCGCCAGGAAGCACTGGATATCGGGCTTGACCTCTACGAGGTCTTGACCCTAGCTTCTATCGTCGAACGTGAGGCTGTGATCGCGGAAGAGCGCCCGATAATCGCTGGGGTGTACCTGAATCGGCTGCAGATCGGCATGTACCTAGAGTCTGACCCCACGGTTCAGTATGCGAAGGGCTACGACCCATCATCTGGGCGGTGGTGGCCCAGCGTGACACTGGCGGAGCTGCGCGCCATCGATTCGCGTTTCAACACATACCTCAACTCTGGCTTGCCACCGGGCCCCATCTGCAGCCCGGGGCTCGCGTCAATCGAGGCCGTTCTGAATCCCACGGCGAGTGAATACCTGTTCTTCCTTGCCAAGGGCGATGGCTCACACGTCTTTGCAGAAACCTTTGACGAGCACTTGGAAAACCAGAGTCGCTATCGCTAGCCGCGCAAGACCCGCGCTGAAAACTTGTGCGATCCGTCAGCCCGAGTGAACGTAAACCGCCTCTCCTGGCCTGAGCGAGCACAGGCAAAGCAAGAAAGCCAGCGCATACAAGCGCGCAACCGCCCCGTCTCACGCCGCTAGAACTGCATTCGAGGATAGGGCTCGGTCCATCTGCACTCGCTCGATCTTAGCACCCGACGCAAACAGAGACCTCGGGCGCAGCGGACGAGGCTGCCTCTAGGTCGTCAGTGTCTTGACCGCCAGCGCGACACTCTCCGTCGGACTGACTTTGCGTTGGGCATCAACGATCTTGCCAAACTCGTCAATTACAAAGTGGCTGCGGACGATGCCCATGAAGGACTTGCCATACATCTTCTTCTCACCCCAGACCCCATACGTCTCAGCCACCAGATGGTCTGGGTCGGACAGTAGTACGAATGGCAAGTTGTTCTTCGCACGGAACTTTTGGAGGGCACCCAGAGGATCAGGACTAACACCTACCACTACGGCATTCGCGGCCGCGATCTTGTCGGATTCGTCACGGAATCCCTGCGCATGAGCCGTTCAGCCCGAGCTGTTGGCTTTGGGGTAGAAATACAGCACTACCTTATGCCCCCGAAAACTGGATAGTTTGACTTTCTCTCCAGCGTCCGATACAAGCTCAAAATCGGGAGCCACGTCACCCTTCTCCAGCATACTGCCTCCTTCCAGACTGTGCATGTGTAGTCAAGTACTGCCAGGTGCCGCTTGGCTATGCGCCTCAGATAGGCAGCGTATAGACCCGGTAACGCTTGTACTCTTGCGCAGGAAAGTGTCCTACCAGCGTGGTAAGCTTGTCGTTTTCCTCGGCGAGAAGGGACAAATCCACCATACGAAAACCCCGTCGTACCGCGGCCTTGGCGATCTGCACAAGCATGAGCGCCTCGATGCCGCGCCCCTGGTATTCCTCCAAGACTCCGCCTATCTTGAGGCTGATGGTGTCCACGTGCTTTAGATGCCACCAGGCCACCAATTTGCGCCAGCCGTCGACACGTCCGTTCATGCGTAGGAGCATCTGATTAAAGTCGAGGAAGGCCACGAGACAACCCACCGTCTTCCCCTCCACCTCACCAAACAACACAAAGTCAGGATCGAGGAACGCGCGTACCTCAGCAGCAAAACTATGCATGTCCTCGCTCGACCACGGAACATGATCTGGTAGCTTGCCGATGGTGGCATCGTAGAGCTCCTGCACCAGTTGTACTTCGGCATCCCATCTATCGAAGGAGGCCTTTCGGATCTTGATATGTGAGCGGCGCTGCGCAACCTTTTCGAGACGTGCGATACGAGGAGGAAGCTCTCCCGCAGGCCCCACAACGTCCGAAACCCACAGCCGCCTACACAGATCGTCAGCGTACTTGCGCATCCCAAAGCGCTCCGCAAAACCCTTGTAATAACCAGGGGAATGCGCACACAGGAGCGGCGGGGGGCAATCATCGCCACTCACCAGAAGACCCCTCTCTCGATCGCGATGGAAGTTGATGGGGCCTCGCAACTCCTGCATGCCACGATCGCGCAGCCAATCACGGGCCTGGGCAAAAAGTCCGGCCGCCGCTTCGTAGTCATTCAGTACTTCGAAGAAACCCCAGAAACCCACCCTAGTGTGCAGATGCGCGTTGAAATCGGGGTCGATGAAGCTCGCGATCGTGCCAACCAAGGATCCGTCACGGCGAGCTGCCCAAAGCGCCACTTCCGCTTTGCGGAAAAAGGGATTGCGGTTGGGGTCCAACAATCCCTCGTGCTCCTTGATCAGGGGCGGTACCCAGTTGCGGTCCCCGCTGTACACAGCCCAGGGGAGCATAACTATCTCACGTCTGGTGCCCGCATCCAGGACCTCGCTGATCTCGAGATTACCCATGCATTCTCCTTCACACTACGCTCACGGTTAGCTACGGACGGTACAACACTCGCGGACCGCAATTCTGGCGCCGTGTCGTGTTGCCAATCATGAAAGCAGCCACTGGGTATGGCCTAATGCGGCACATTATACCCAGCCTCTAAAGGCCCGCAAACCAAGCCTGCAACTGTCGCCCCACTATGGCACCAGGCCAGCCACAAGTGCTCGGCGTCAGAGGGCCGTATGCAGCCTGACCACGAGCGTGGTGCAACGTGGGGTGAGATTGCCGCATGGCAATCGACAATCAAGACGAGGAAATGTCAAGGGAGACACGAGACGGAGTGTTCACGTTCGTGGGCCTCAAGCATACTACGCGGCCAGCGACTCCTGCCGCAGATGGATCGCCACTAGCTTGATGATGGGGGGCGAATCTCCAGTATCTGGCCCTGGGCGTCAACCTGACACTGCCAGTCGAGACTTGCGGCCGGATTTGCCAGCTGGACCTGATACAGGACCTGATCGGGACGAGCCACCTCATAGGCTATGTCAAGCTGCCAGCCGGCTGCCACAAAACGGCATCGCTCATAACCTGTTGAGCCTTCCGGGGTCGTGCGCTCGCCAATCCAGAGTAAGTCAACCGGCAGCCCCATCTCTGGGTAGGCCTGCCGATAGTAATCCAGAACGCTATCTCGCACTACCAGAGCGTCAACGGGGATGTTCCAGTTAGACTCCATGATCATGTGCCCCTGGTCCAGCTTCCCAGCCCAGTGCAGACCTGACTCGTGGTTGCCCAGGTCAATCTCAAACAACGTACCTGTAGATACCAGGGGTGACCAGACGTTCATCACCCAGCTGCTACTGGAGAAAGCAGCGGAGGTAGTGGCGGGGAAATCTGGCGGTGTTGTATCCAGGCCGACCCAGCGCGCATCCGCCGCAGGGGCCGATGCAGGATATCGCCCTCTCAAAAAAGTCAGCGCAGCATCTCGTGCCTCAAGCATCGTAGTCGGCACGGGTTTGCCAGGCTTGCTTGTCGGTGTTGCCCTGGTCAGGAATCCAGCGCACCCCGTGGCAGCAGTCAGCACCGCGACTGCCAGCAGTCCCAGCACAAAGCGTCTTGCCATTGACCTCATCCTTGCCTCTCTTGTGAGCGTGGGCTTGGTGCCTCGCGCTTGCTCATATTCATTATACCCGGCAGTGGACAAAGCCCCAACCCAGGACGAAGCCCTGGCTCTGCCGTGACGATAAGGCAAGTCACTTGCCAAAGCGGCGGAACGGCGTACAATTGACTCACGTTTTCGTCATGCAGGAGAGACAATATGGAGCTAAACATTTCCAAATCTCGAGTCCGCGAAGAGCTTCGCAAGCGGTGGACCGACAAAGCTGTGGAATTGACCCAGATGGGCCAGTGGGAAGAGGCCATACAAATGAACATGCGGATCATTGAGCTAATGCCCAATGATACCCAGGCTCGCAACCGCTTGGGCAATGCCTACTATGCGCTAAACAGGTATGAGGAGGCTGCCCAAGCGTACGAAGAGAACCTACGGCAGCATCCCTCAAATCCTATCGCCCGCAGACGCCTGACTGAACTGTATGCCATGCTACAGCGCACATCCACCCTAGAGCCAGAGCCTGCGCTTGACGAGGAAGATGCCGATGCCTTCGACGACGACCTAGACGATCGCTACGAAGACGAAGAGGCCGAAACCGGAGCTGACGAGGAGATTGATTAGCGCTCCAAGCCTGATGTAGCTCCTGTTGAAGCAGCCGACAAGGTGAATGGCCTGCTGCAGTCGAGGCTCCGGCGATGGACCGCGGCTGGTCACAGAGGTAGATATCCCGCACATTCCTCAGGTCGACCCAATCAGACTATTCTGGCCCCCAAGATGCGCTCCATGTGTTTCAATGCAAAGGCATGGGCTTCGGCGTCGAAGCTAGCCACGCAGTTGCGCGGAACCTCAACAGCATAATCCCGGTTTCGCGCATCCGCGACCGTGTGCATGACGCAAATGTCTGTGCACACACCTACGACAATGAGTTTGGCCGGTTGTGCAGCTCTCAGCAAGTCATCGAGAGGCGTCCCGAAGAAACCACTGTAGCGCCTCTTGGGTACGGTGTGGCCCTCGAAGGCGGCCAGCTCAGGTATGATCTCCGTTTCCACAGTTCCACGGATACAATGCGCCGGGAACATTTGGAACTCCTTGTCGTCAGCTTCATGAGTGTCAACCAGGTAAATGAAGTGCGACTTGCTGCTGCGCTCCTTCTGCAATAGTTGCTGCACATTGGGAATGATCGCGCGGGCGTCTGGCCCACAGAACAGGGGGAATCCTTCCTCCAGGAACCCTCGCAGCATGTCGACTATGATGACTACATTAGCCATTCTACACCTCCTTTGGCAGAGTTAGCGCAACTGTCGGCTGGACTGCTACTCGAATTGTGACAGTGCTGGCGCAAGTGCCACGCACCTGCGCAAACCGCCGGCTCGGCGGCGAGCCAGAAGGGACGCAACTTGGGTCTTGGTCGGCGATCACAGGATGCGCAGAGTCACTCGCTCAAAACGATGGATCGCCAGCTCGTCCGCTGCGCGACCGTTTCGTATGCCCAACTCCAGGTGTCCGCCTGAGCCCCAATAGGCCAGCAACTCGCCTTCTGACACTCCCACGAACGATCTTGTCAGCGTGCACACCCGATGCCCCGCGATTTCGATCTCAAGCTGGCGCTCGCCCAGCATTTGCTGCGGGATGTCAGTGACTAAATTGCCATAGTGGTCCACGTGGACAACCCGGCCGATGATGGCATTGCCGCTGGTCTCGACCTCAGGCAACGGAAGTCGATGGGGGTCACTCAGCACAGGCCCCATGTCTTCCAGTGCCACACCTAGCGACAGATGCGCGGCAACCGGAGCAAAGATATCTCGCCCGTGGAAGGTCGAACTCAGCACCGGCAACCAGAAGCGCGGATTGGTAAGGTGCACCGCTGCACAGATAGGCTCGTGGTCCAAAACGTAGCTGAGCGCTCCATTGTCGGGAGCCACAAAGGTGCCACACTCGGTGCGAATTGCCACTGGCCTTCGCTCGCTGCCCACTCCCGGATCGACAACAGTGACATGGATGGCGTCTGGGGGAAAGAAACGATACGCGGTTGACAACACGTAGGCTGCTGCATGAACGTCGAAAGGCGGTATGCCGTGGGTTATGTCCACGATTGTGGCCAGAGGGTTCAGTCGAAGAATGACACCGTGCAGGATACCAGCATAGGCATCTTCCCAACCAAAGTCCGTAAGCAGTGTCACAATCGCCATCGCTTTTCCCTGATCGCGATTCTACCCGCGTACAGGCATGGGGTCAAGCAACAACGCTCCGACGGCGGCCCCTCGTGCATCAAGACTGCGCCTGCGTCCGGTGTACCCCATGACTTTGGACGTTTGGTCGTCTGCGCACTGGAGTGTGTTGGGCGCCGACCATCTGTGCCCACTTGAGGCCGGCGGACGAATGTGGTAAAATAGTCCGTCGGAGAAGAAGCATGATGAGTGTAATCGAAACGATATCCGATGGTTTCAGCCGAACCACAAGGAGAATCTGGCTGATTGTTCTCCCTGTGTTGGTTGACATTGCCATCTGGG
>DIVN01000105.1 GCA_002435875.1 Anaerolineales bacterium UBA6131 | reverse complement strand
ACTTACTTATGAGTCAGCGCGATCCGGGCACGGAATGTCGACATACTCCTGGTGGCCCAAATCTGGGCAGGACTGTCAGGTAACAAAACGCAGAAGCACCATCAGGAGCATGCTTCTGCGTGCACTGACTTGGCAACCCAAAGACGACATTGTCTCTGTGAAGCATCGAATTCTGTCACATGAAGGTCAGCCTCACCGGAGCAAGAGCTACGCAGCCTTTCGGGCTGCGTAGCTCTTCGGTACAGCTATTGGGCCAGAACCTTCCAGGTCCACAGCTCGTTGTGCCCGGTCTTGGAATAGACACGCTGCACGTAGGGCTTGGTGGTGGCTACTGTCGTATAGTAGTAGATAGGTGCGATGACTGCCGAATCAACGCAGAGAAGCTTCTCGGCGTCAAAGTAGTACGCTGCACGCTTGGCGGGATCGCTCTCCGCTGCCGCGGCTTCGGTCAGTCTCGCGAACTCATCGGCATCCGGCCCAGCCCAGTTCGGATCGTTCGCGCTCTTGGTCGGGTGGAAGACTTCCAACACCCAGTTGTTCTCGTCTGGATAGTCGGCGCACCAACCCATGCGGTACACCTGAGGGGCATCTTCCTTGACCGTTTTCAAGTAGACCGCCCATTCCTGGTTGGCCAGCTTGACATCGATGCCCAGGTTCTCCTTCCAGCTCTGCTGCACAAACTCAGCAATCTTCTGGTGGCCCGAACCGGTGTTGATCATCAGAGTGATCTCAGGAAGCCCCTTGCCATCCGCATAGCCTGCTTCTGCCAACATTGCCTTGCCCTTGGCGGGGTCGAACTTGATGCCAGGGAACTTGGGATCGTCTGCCGGAGTCCCAAAGATGCCGGGGCACGCGAAAGTCTGGGCAGGCAGTTGACCACCCTTGAGCACGGTGTCAATCAGCTTCTGCCGGTCGATACCGTAGGATAGCGCCTGGCGCACCTTGGGATTGTTGGTCGGCGCCTTGGAAGTGTTGAACCCATAGTAGTACGTGCAGAGCACTGGACCAATGTACAGTTCCTTGCTCAGCACTGAGTCGGCCTTGACGCGGTCCATATCCTCCAGCGGCGGTGCGGAAACATCCAGCTCACCGTTCTCGTACATGGCAAACGCTGTCGAGGCTTCGTTGACCATGGCCCAGTTGATCGTCTCAATCGAAACAGTCTTGGCGTCAAACCACAGCGGGTTCTTCTTCATAACCATGCGGCTCTCATGCTCCCAGACATCCAGCACGTAAGGGCCGTGCGTCCAGATGTTGCCGGGCTCGGTCCACTTGTCACCGAACTCCTCGACCGGCTCATGAGGCACTGGGTAGTTGGTCCACATGCCGGCGATCGACGGGAAGTATCCCGCGGGCTGAGTCAGCGTGAACTCAACGGTATAGTCGTCGAGGGCCTTCACGCCAATGGACTCCATGTCGGTGCTCTCACCCGTATTGACTGCCTCAACGCCCTTGATGATATAGTCCACATAGGCATAGTCAGAGGCGGTCGCAGGATTGGCGACGCGGCGCACACTGTAGACGATATCATGCGCCGTCACAGGCCGCTTCTTCTCAGCCTTCTTGGTGGCGGGATCCCAGCGCACCCAACTCACGTCCTTGCGCAGGAAGAACTTCCAGGTCAGGCCATCAGCGGAGACTTCCCACTTGGTGGCCAGCCAGGGCTTGGGCTCGACAGTCTGCGAGTCCAGCTTGCTCAAGCCCATGAACATCTGATAGGCTGACTCAACCGATGTGGTATCAGTCATCAGGTTCGGGTCAAGCGTGGGCGGCTCGGTGCCATGGTTCAGATTCAGGTCTGTCCGCAACTTCTCGGCCGGCTTGCATGAGGTAACGACCATAGCTACAGCCAGCACCGCCATGACCAGCATGGCGAATCTCTTACCGTACATTTGTTGTTTCCTCCTCACAGGATTCATACACAGCTAGTTTGAATCGCACTACACGCACGAACTCTTTTCTGCTATCACCCCCTTTTATCAGTCTGTTCGTTACGATCGCATATCATGACCAGCTCAGCGTGTCACTTCGGCCTGTGCCACATACCCGCCGACACGCCGATGCTCAGCAAGATGTCTCTCCATCCTCAAGAGCACAAGACCGCTCAGNNGCCACAACTGCTCTGGTGGGTGTTGCGGCCTGCTCCGCTGTGCGTCGTGTTAGGAATAGATCGGTCTCAGTGCCCAAACCAATAACCAAGATCAGGCTGCTGACCACCACAGCCTGCACAAGTGAGGAAAGAGGAAAGCGCACGGGCAATCTCAATGGTCTCTGGGTGGATGCCGCCTTGCCCTCCCGCACACGGCGAAGGATCTTAGGCCACACATCCACCGGTGGGCTCGAAGCACCCACCGACTCCTGCAACGCCCAGCGAATCAGACTGCCAATCTCCTCGTCTGCATCCCCCTGGGCCATCGATGCAGATCGCTTTTCAGGGAATGCCATAGACAACCTCGCCCGCAAGCCCCCGATCAGAGCTCAGCACCTGCCTCAACGCCTTGCATGCATAGTGCAGCCGAGACTTGACCGTGCCCACCGGACAATCAAGCACGAAGGCTATCTCTGCCAGGCTGAATCCCTGCAAATAAAACAGCACAATCGCTGCCCTTTGCTTCACCGCGAGCTTCTGCAAAGCTTCCCAGACAACCTGCCGAAACTCGGTATCTTCGGCCACGTGCTCTGGAGTAACCATTGGGCCAGCAACGAGCCGATCCACCCACTCGTCGATGTCAAACGTCCAGACCCGATTCCTGCGACTCCAGTTGTAGCTCAGGTTCACGGCAATGCGATGCAACCAGGGCGCCAGTGAGTCGGTGGTCTCAACACGGGCCATCGCTCGATAGGCGCGAACATAGGTGTCTTGGAGGATCTCTTCGGCTGCACCGGTATCGCCGGTAATGGCCAGCGCGGTCTGATAGAGCGGTCGCTTGTACTTCTGGTACAACACCTCGAAGGCGCCCAGATCGCCTCTCAGGATCTGCGCAACAAGCTCCGCATCTCGACAGACTGGCTTGTCGTCCTCAGCTTGAGCTCTCATCATCCTACACACCACTCGAGCGACAAAGGTTCACTTTGGCGCACCACCAGTCCGCTCCTTGTGGCTATGAGGGGATGACCAACACCTGACCGACGTAGATCCAGTACGGATCCGACAGGTTGTTAGCCACGATCAACTCCCAGGCACTCTTGCCCAGTTGTGCAGCTATGCCATAGAGTGTATCTCCCGGCTGGACCACATAACTGCCCGTCGCGCCAGGCAAGCCCGCGCCCGTGCCCGACGGGATCAGCAGCTCCTGACCAATCGCGATATACCAGGGGTTCACCAGACCATTGGCCCGCTGAATCGCCTCCACCGTCGTGCCATAACGGCGCGCGATTGAGTAGAGGGTGTCCCCGGCTTGCACCACATAGCCTACCTCTGGACCGGGCGAGGGCACCACAGAACCCTGCACGCGGAGCACCTGTCCGATGCGAATCAAGCTCGGATCGACGATCCCATTGAGCGCGGCAAGCTCGTCCACGGTGGTATTGTACCGCAGGGCGATAGAGTACAACGTATCTCCCCATTGTACCGTATGCTCATACTGGCCCACCACAGGTACAGGGCTGGAAGTAGGCTCCGCCGTCGCAGCACCCGGCATCGTCGGAGCAAAGACAGTTGCCGTGGCTTGCGCCACACCGACCGTCGTTGGACCGGCGGTCGAGGCAATCGGCGTCGCAGATGGCTGCACGGCAAGCACTGCCGTAGCGGTCACGGGCGCGATCGTCGACACACCCGTCTGGTTTGCTGCGGGCACCGTGGGCTTGGAAGGAGAAATCTCCGGCTTGGCGCGGGTACAACCGCCAAGCATGGCCAAGCTCAGCAAGGACACCCCTGCTGCGAACACCAGTGTCATTCGCTTCGCCATTCAACCCCTCCTTGACCGAGTCCTAGCCGGAGCAAGGCCCACTCACGTACGCCATCCGACAGCCCCGACCCCAGACGCTAGCCAACAACTCCGCGCAGCGATGATACCATAACCATAGGGGCTTGTCAAATAACTTGGCAACATCGGCAGTATCCGCCTTCCTGCTAGCAGCCCGCGCGGATACTGAGGGCCGAGTATGAGCCCTGCGAGGTGTGCAGCACCTGTACTCTCGCCTCCGTCGTTGCCAGCCGAGGCATCGCTGCGCGTCTCCCTCAGGGCCAGGGGATGCGAGGAGTCGTTCTCCGAGATGAGGACGAAGAGATCCTGCAAGTCGAGACTTACGCAAGCAGAGCTACGCAAACGGCGTCCGCCAACAGTTCAGCTCCCACTCACACTCAAGCAGGCATGGTCATTGACGCCCAATCGCATGTTCCCTATACTCATCTCTGTTGGGGGGTGCGCCATGAGCCACATCATATCAGGAGCTGAGCCGTTTCGTTTTGAGAGTCCAGGGGCCCTCACCGCATGCCTGCTACTCCATGGGCTGACCGCTACCCCGCAAGAGATGCGGCGTCTCGGCGAGTTCCTCAGGGACGCAGGCGTCACCGCCCAGGCGCCATTGTTGGCCGGCCATGGTACCTCCGTACACGATCTCAGGTTGTGTACCTGGCACGACTGGTATGATTCCGCATTCCGAAGCTGGCAGGAGTTGCAGGCACATTTCCCCCACGTTTTTGCCATAGGCCTTTCTCTGGGCGGTGCTCTGGCGCTCTACCTGGCCACAAAGGTTCACGTCAGCGGGGTCGTCGCGATGGCCACTCCGCTGGTCCTGGATGACCGTGCGCTCTGGTTGGCGCGCCTGGCCAAGTACATCACGCCATTTCGACGCAAGGGCCTTAGCCACTTGCTAGACCCCATCGCGCTCGCTCAGAGAATCGCCTACGACCACACACCGACGCACAGCTTCGAGCAGACCTTGCTGCTGTGTCGAGCCCTCGACGACCGGCTTTCCCAGATACAAAGCCCGACGCTGCTCATCCACTCACGCCTGGACCGCACCGTCTCGCCCATGGACACTCAACGGATCTTTGACCGCCTGGGCACACCGAACAAACGCATTCTCTGGCTAGAGAATAGTGGCCACATATTGACTGAAGACTATGAACGCCAAGTGATCTACGATGTCATTCTCCGCTTTGTGCGCGATCACACACCAACACAACAAACAAAAGAGCCATGATGATCCATGGATCATCATGGCTCTTGCTTGCTACTCAGCTAACTGACCCACCCCACATCTTCGATCGGCCAGTAGCGGAACCATGCCCGTCCGATCACGTTTGATAGTGCCACCTCACCGAAACTCCGCGAATCATTGCTTGCACCGCGGTTATCGCCAAGGACAAAGACATAGCCGGGTGATACTACCTGCGGCGAGAGGTTGCCATACGTCAGTTGCTCAAGATACGGCTCCTCTAAGCTCTGGCCGTTGATGTAGACGTGGCCGTCGCGGATCTCCACCGTCTCACCCGGCAAGGCGATCACCCGCTTGATCAACGGATCAGGGATATTGGTTGAGCAGTGCAACGGAAAGACCGTGCATACCCAGGCAATCAGACGCTGCTCCAGGCGCATCGGCCGCCAGCTCGGCGGCTTGAGCACCACGATCTCACCGCGTGCAGGAATGCGCCAGCGATAGGACACCTTCTCCACAACCAGCCTCTGGCTGTCATGGATGTTGGGCTCCATGCTTTGCCCTTCCACGCGAGTCGCCTGTGCTAGAAACGCATTGACTACCAGAACGATCAACAGCGCGGGCAGGACTGTCTCCAGCATCTCCTGCAGCAAACGTGCCACCGCCGATCGCTGCGGAACAGGCTTGGCCTCAGGATTCTCATTGAACTGGTTTGTCTCCATGCTGTGCTCCGCGTCACAACTCCCTAATGGCGGTCGTACGAGCGACCTCGTCCGTCGGAAGAAGACCTATCCCTAGGCGGTCCCCGTCGCTCTGAGCTGCTGCGACCTCCACGATCTCGCTCTCGTGCCTCGTCGGCTGTCCAGCCTTCCATTACGGCCTGTCGCGACAGCTTAATCTTCCCATCGCTGTCGATGCCGATGACCATCACCATGATCTCGTCGCCTACCTTGACCTCATCTTCCACCGTGCGCACATGATGGTCAGACAACTGCGAGATGTGAACCAATCCATCTTTGCCAGGTAGAATCTCGACAAAGGCTCCAAAGTTCGTCGTCCGCACGACTTTGCCCGTGTAGATCTTGCCGACCTCTGCGTCTTCCGTCAGCTGCCTGATCCTCTCCATAGCCTTGGTCCCAGCGGCCTGGTCAACGGCGGCCACATACACAGTGCCGTCTTCCTCTACATCGATCTTGGCACCGGTTTCTGC
The DNA here is from genome assembly GCA_002435875.1 of Anaerolineales bacterium UBA6131. Taxonomy (GTDB): domain Bacteria; phylum Chloroflexota; class Anaerolineae; order UBA2200; family UBA2200; genus UBA6131. The sequence goes on along the minus strand of DIVN01000105.1, from coordinate 2,353 downwards.
GATGATGCCGCGGATGGTTTTTCCGCCAGGCCCGATCACCGCACCAATCTTCTCCGGATCTATCTTCATGAGCGCGATGTGCGGCGCAAAGGCCGAAAGCTCCTTGCGCGGCTGCGCGATGGCGGCCAGCATCTTGTCCAGGACGAATAGCCTGGCCTGACGGGCCTGTGCCAGAGCGGTGCGCAGGATCTCTGTACCAATGCCTTTGGTCTTGATGTCCATCTGCAGCGCCGTGACGCCCGCAGCCGAACCCGCAACCTTAAAGTCCATGTCGCCAAGGTGATCTTCCATACCTTGGATGTCGGTCAAGACCGCGTAGCGATCCCCCTCCTTGACCAAACCCATCGCGATGCCCGCCACCGGTGCCTTGATAGGAACTCCGGCATCCATCAGCGCCAGAGTGCTGGCACAGACGCTGGCCTGGGAAGTCGAACCGTTGGACGACAACACCTCCGAGACCAATCGCAATGTGTAAGGGAACTGCTGCTCGTCGGGGATGACAGCCAGCAGGGCTCGTTCAGCCAGGGCTCCGTGGCCAATCTCCCGTCGGCCGGGGCCACGCATTCTTCCAGCCTCACCAGTGCTATAGGGAGGGAAATTGTAGTGGTGGATGTAGCGTTTCTTGTCATCGTTGCCCAGGCCGTCGATGACCTGCTCATCGCTTGCCGTCCCCAGCGTTGCGATCGTGAGAACCTGGGTCTGCCCGCGGGTGAATAGCCCGGACCCGTGTGTCCGTGGTAGCAACCCAACCTCACAAGAGATGGGGCGAATCTCCTCGTAGCCTCGCCCATCCGGTCGGTAGCTGCGCTCCAGGATTGCCGCCCTGACCACATCGCGCAGATGCGCATCGAAGGCTGCATTCACCTCAAGCTCTGACGCGGACTCCGCCAAGGCTTGCACGACCTCTAGCCGCAAAGCCTCCAGACGCTGATCCATATCAGCCTTATCCTGGGCCTTCTCCAGGGCCTCGCCCATACGGTTGCCGAGTTGCTGTGCCAGCGTCTGAGCCAGCACATCACTCACCCGAAATAGCGGGCACTCCTTCTTGTCCTTACCAACCGCCTGACGCATCTCGGACTGTATGCGAATTACGTCCTGAAATGCCTTGTGCCCTTCCTCGAGTGCCTGCAGCATCACATCCTCGGAGACCTCGGTGGCACCGGCCTCGACCATCACGATCGCATCCTGGGTGCCAGCGAGCCGTAGGTCTAGCAGGCTCGTCTGCATCTGGCTGGCCGTCGGGTTGAACAGCAGCTTGCCGTCCACATAGCCTACACGGATCGCACCAACCGGCCCTTCGAATGGCACATCCGAAATCATCAAGGCCGCTGAGGCTGCGATGATCGACAGGATATCAAGATAGTGCTCTTGATCTGCCGAGAGCGCGGTGACGACAACCTGGACTTCATTGCGAAGTCCTTTGGGAAACAAGGGGCGCAGCGATCGATCCGTCAGACGGCAAAGCAGGATAGCTGCCTCGCTGGGTCGCCCCTCTCGCTTGAAAAAGCCTCCGGGGATCTTACCCGCGGCATAGAGCCGCTCCTCATAGTCCACGGTCAACGGGAAAAAGTCCGCTCCAGGGTTGACCGTCGACGAAGCAGTTGCCGTCGCCAGAACCACGGTATCTCCACAGCGGACCGTGACCGCGCCGCCAGCCAGGCCGGCCAGTTTGCCCGTCTCGATGGTGACGGTCGCGTCACCTAACGCTGCACTGAAACTCGATACTTTGTTCATTTGTACTTACCTTCTTCGTTTCTTCTGATTATTCAAGCCCAGGCAGCCAGGGACTGGGGACTGATCCGCAATTGCATCGGAACCGAGGTGATACATCTGGTGCGAAGCACTCCCCAATACCTGGGTTGCCATTCTGGGGCTCATTTTCTGTCGACATCGTCACGCGGAATGCACAAGCAGACGAGTAGATGTCAATACTGATCTACTCGTCTGCTCACTTCCAACCGCAGGCCAAGCGTGTACAGGTCACTTGCGGAGTTCAAGCCGGGTAATGATCTCCCGATAACGTTCGGCATCCATGCGGCTCAAGTATCCCAGGTGTCGTCGCCGCTGCCCAACGAGCTTGAGCAGACCACGCCGCGACGCCTCGTCGTGGCGATGTGTCTTGAGATGCTCAGTGAGGGCATTGATGCGTTTGGTCAAGAGAGCAATCTGCACCTCTGGCGATCCGGTGTCTGTGGAGTGGACGCGAAATTCGCCAATGATGGTATCCTTCTCCTCCTTCGCCAAGCCCATACCAGACCTCCTTTCCAGCGCAATGTCCTGCGCGACGAACCATTGTACTACACTTCTCGATGGAAGGCAAATAGCAGAAGCCTGCGCGGCACCGTCTTCTCAC
>DIVN01000149.1 GCA_002435875.1 Anaerolineales bacterium UBA6131 | reverse complement strand
AGACCACCACCGTGCGCATGCTCACTTCGCTCATCGCCCCCAGCAGCGGGCGTGCCTGGGTCAACGGCCATGAGCTGGGCAAAGACGATCAGGCGATCCGGCGCAGCGTTGGCATTCTCACCGAATCCCCGGGCTTTTACGACCGGCTCAGCGCCGAGTACAACCTGCGCGTCTATGCCAATCTCTATGAAGTCGCGCGTCCCGCTGAGCAAGTGGAAAAGTACTTGCGCCTGCTAGGCCTCTGGGACCGCCGCCAGGAGCTGACCGCCATGCTCTCCAAAGGCATGCGCCAAAAGCTGGCCATCGCCCGTGCCCTGCTGCACGAGCCACAGGTCGTCTTTCTGGACGAGCCAACCGCCTCCCTCGACCCCGAGGCGGCGCACATGATTCGCGAGTTCATCTCCGAGCTTGGCCGCCAGGGGCGCACCATCATCCTCTGCACCCACAACCTTGACGAGGCCGACCGCCTCTGCCAGCGCATTGCCGTCCTCAAGACCCGCTTGATTACTGTGGACACCCCTGCCCGCTTGCGCACCGGCCTCTTTGCCAGACGCATCGTCGTGCACCTGGCCCAGGCCGACCCGTCGCTGCTGCGCACCGTCAGCGAGCTGCCCTTTGTCTCCGCTCCGACCCTGAACGCCAACCGCCTCGTGCTCACAGTGGACGAGCCCGAGGCCAACAATCCCAGCCTGGTGCGCCTGCTTGTCGCCAACGGCGCCGACGTGCAGTTCGTTGGGGAGCTGCGCCGCTCGCTCGAAGAGGTCTACCTGCAACTGGTAGGGGATGCCAACGCTAGCTCGGATGCCGTGCCTGCACCCGCGGCAGCCCGCAACTAGAGGAAAACCATGCACAAGATCAAGACCATCATCCGCAAAGAATGGGCCGATGTCTTTCAAGATCGCAGCGTGCTCTTTGCCACCCTGCTCATGCCCTTGCTCTTCGGGGCCCTGCCGCTGGTATTTCTCATCACTATGCGCGGTGTTGACAGCTCGGGCATCCCCCCAGAGCTCATGGCTAGCCTGGGCTCCGGCTGTCCCAAGGGCGTGAGTCCCATCGAGTGTCTGCAGCTCGCTGTGCTCAACCAGTTCACCATGATGTTTATGTTGACTCCGCTGATCATCCCTGTCAACATCGCCGCCTATTCGGTCATCGGCGAAAAGACCAACCGCAGCCTCGAGCCCCTGCTGGCTACACCCATCACTACCGCTCAGCTCCTCATCGCCAAGAACCTTGCCGCCGCCATCCCTGCCATCGTCGCCACCTGGATCAGTTTCCTGCTGTATACCGCCGGAGCCACGCTGCTGGTTGGCAACCCGCGCATCGCCGCCCTCATTCTGCAATCCGTGGCCTGGATCGCCGCGCTTGTCCTCGGTCCCCTGCTCGCCCTGCTGTCGGTCAACATCTGCCTGATTATCTCCTCGCGCGTCAACCAGCCGCATGCCGCCGAGCAGCTCTCGTCCATGGTCATCCTGCCGTTGCTCCTGCTCTTTGTCGGCCAGATGGCCGGTATCGTGGTCCTGGACCGCAGGCTCGTCTTCCTGCTCGCCGCCGTCCTCCTCGTCGTTGATGCCCTGCTCCTACGTCTGGCCGTCGGCCTCTTCCGCCGCGAGACCATCCTCACCCGCTGGAAATAGGCACAACAAAAAGAGCCGCCATGTGCTGCACACATGACGGCTCCTATTGCGCAAGTCAGGCGCCCCTGGCAGGACTCGAACCTGTGCACACGGCTCCGGAGGCCGCTGCTCTATCCACTGAGCTACAGGGGCATGGCAATATTGTACGCAACTACACCGCAGATGGCAAACGGCCTGCTCCATGCTGCAGCGAACCAACTTGCCGGTCCCCTGCCGTTTGTGTCAATGCCTGCCTGTTGATATAATTCGGTATATCGCTAGAATGGGGCGGGTATGAACAGCCAGCTCAGCGTTAGCCAACTCGAATCCCATCTCTGGGAGGCCGCCAACATCCTCCGCGGCCCCGTTGACGCTGCCGACTTCAAGACCTACGTCTTCCCCCTGCTCTTTTTCAAGCGCATCTCCGACGTCCACGACGAAGAATACGCCGCTGCCCTTGCCGAGTCCGGGGGAGATGAAGAGTATGCGCGCTTTCCTCAGAACTACCTGTTCTGCATCCCCGCCGGCTGCCACTGGAGCGACGTCCGCGCTGTCACGTCCAACGTCGGCCAGGCCCTGCAAGTGGCCATGCGCGGCATCGAGAAAGCCAACCCGGAGACCCTCTACGGCATCTTTGGCGATGCGCAGTGGACCAACAAGGTCCGCCAACGAATTAGCCCGTCGCACGTGCGAAAGGGTCTTGAGACCGCGTAAGGGCACTCAGTATCACCGCAGCGGATGGGACAGAGACCCTCTCGCAGGAGGGTCAGATGGCTTGTCCATTGTCTCGAGACCTATGAACCGAAAGGGGAGGAATGACTAGCACCACTCAAGCCGCTGTCCGAAGTGTCAGCGAGCCTGGGCCGTTTTCTCAGATTGCCAATGATGTCATACTCGCGATGCTCGATGAGATAGAAGCGATACGCGTGTCCGACAACGTGCGCAAGATACACCTCTCCGATGGCGTGCTCGTCGGCCAGCTTGCCGGTAGCTTTATGTACAGATTCCGACTCGACGATGAGTTTCGTGCTCCTGCTGATACCCCGGTTCGTATCGAGCTCGCTGACCCAAAGCGGGCTGTGTCCGGAACTGTTGTCCGGTGCGAACCCGACCAGATGATCGAGATAGCGCTTGAAGATACGCTTGGTCCACATGTTCACGATGCCTATTTGGAGAGCCGCCTAGCCTTCATTTGGGAGGCGGCGGTGAGGCGCCTTGAGGAACATCGAAGCTCTCGAGTGCTTGGCCTGATCGATGACTACCTTGTTCGGAACCCCAGCCAGCGGTACGATGTATCACTGCACAACGACTGGGGAACCGATCAGCCAAACCCACAACAAGTTGCGGCTCTGCGCACGTCTCTTGAGTCGCGTGTGTCCTATGTGCACGGTCCTCCTGGCACTGGAAAATCCAAGACCATCGGCTGGTTGGTCAAGGAGTTGCTACACCGAGGCGAGAGGGTGCTCGTTACCTCTCACACGAACATCGCGGTCGACAATGCTCTTGCGCAGGCGCTCAAGTGCGAGGTAGTCGAGCGCAGCTACTCTCAAGGGCGGGTACTGCGCCTTGGAGAGCCAGTTGACGACGAACTCAAGAAGTTCGAGATTCGCCTGCCTGAAGTAGTCAGCCGACTGGCCTATCCACTTCGTCAGCAGGGAGACAAGCTTAGAGCACACCTCCTGAAGGTAGCGGCAGCGCTACATTCAGCCGAGGACGGGCTCGCGGCGATGCAGGCTCATCGTGCCCTCCTAGATAAGCACCGTGTCGCGCGGTCATCTCTGACACTGCTGAGCGCAGAGCTGAAGGGGCTAGCTGATCGCGAGCGGTCCTTGGCAACCGAGATCGGCGCAATCAGCTCTGCGCTCTCAGCTCGATCGCTGTTTGGTGTGCTCATGCGTCCGGTTCGCCAGTACCAGAGAGACAAGATGGGCCAGGCCTACCAATCGACGGTATCCCATCTGCAATCAACAGCCGCAGCCAGACAGGCTGCGCTATTGGCATTTCATCAGACGGAGTCAGCCCTCCGTTCCTCCCACCTGCCAATCCGTCTTTCCGAATTCCAAGAACACCTCACCGCCGCCCAGCGCAGAAAGGCGGCACTCGAACAGCAGAGC
>DIVN01000142.1 GCA_002435875.1 Anaerolineales bacterium UBA6131 | reverse complement strand
GATGGTGGATGTTTCACACAAACCTGAAACTGTGAGGACAGCAAGCGCAGTTGGATACATCAAAATGAAGAAAACTACGCTTGATTTGATTGTTGCGGGCAAGATGAAAAAGGGCGCTGTATTGATGACCGCCCAGCTGGCAGGTATTCAGGCTGCCAAACGGACAGCTGAGTTGATCCCTCTATGCCACCCCATATTTTTGCAGCAAGTCGAAGTGGAATTAACACCCAGGCCGGATTTGCCGGGTGTGGAAATCGTGTCTAAGGTGAGGACCAGCGGGCAGACAGGGGCAGAAATGGAAGCCCTGACGGCGGTCAGCGTGGCTGCCCTGACCATCTATGACATGGCTAAAGCCGTCGAGCGCACCATGCGCATCGGCAACGTGCGCCTGCTGGTCAAGCGCGGCGGCAAGAGCGGTCCCATTCTTCTGGAGGAAGTGGATTGAAAGTCAATGTTAAGGTCTTTGCTGCGCTGCGCGAGGAGTTGGAGGGCAGCGAGTTGTCGGTAGAGTTGCCGGAAGGGGCAACGCTGACCACCCTGCTGGACCAGATGGGGGTGCGTTACCCGATCTTGAAGAAATACGCGCCCGCGCTTCACTTTGCCGTTAACCGTAAGTACGCTTCCGGCAACCCAATTCTGCGGGAAGGTGATGAGGTCGCCCTGTTGCCTCCTGTGGCAGGTGGATGACCATGGCCAAACTCTTTGAGATCACTGACCAGGTTCTTTCTGCCGATGAGGTGGCGGCGAGGTTGGCCAGCCCGGCCATTGGCGCGGTTGTCTCCTTCGTGGGCATCGTCCGCGGTGAGACCGACGGGCGCCGGGTGCTGTACCTGGATTATGAAGCCTACCCCGAGATGGCTGAAGAGGTGTTGGCCCAGATCGCCGACGAAATCCTGCAGCGCTGGCCGACCCTACGTGAGGTGGCCATTGTGCACCGTGTTGGGCGTCTCAAGGTTGGCGAAGCGAGCGTAGTAATTGCCATCTCGGCAGCCCATCGGGCTGACATGTTCGATGCTGCCCACTATGCCATAGATCGCCTCAAGGAAATCGCGCCCATCTGGAAGAAGGAAGTCTGGACAGACGGCGCTGAATGGAGGACGGGTTGAAAGACATTTCGCATCCCATGCTCTCGGTCGAGGAAGCGCGTGAGCGTGTGCTCAGCTTCTTCCATGTACTCGAGCCGGAGCGTGTACCCTTGCTCGAGGCCCTGGGCCGCGTCTTGGCCGACGATGTCCTGGCGGACGTGGACATCCCACCCCACGCCAATACCGCTATGGATGGCTATGCCGTGCGCGCCGATGACACCCGTGGCGCCTCCGCGGGCAACCCTCGCCGCCTGCAGGTCATCGCCGATCTCGCCGCCGGGTACGTCAGCGAGACGGAGGTCGTGCCGGGCACAGCCATCCGCATCATGACCGGCGCACCCATCCCCAAGGGGGCGGACGCGGTCGTTCGCTTTGAAGACACAACCCAGCAGGGCGATCAGGTGCTCATCCAGGTGGAGGTACCGGTAGGGGAGAACGTACGCCTGGCTGGTGAGGATTTGCGCAGAGGCACGCTCGCGGTGGGCCGCGGCAAGCGTCTGCGCCCGCAGGAAATCGGCATGCTCGCCACTGTCGGCTGCAAAGATGTGCCCGTGTCCCGTCGCCCCCGTGTGGCCATTCTGGCCACTGGCGATGAGGTGCTCGATATCGATGCGCCCTTGACACCGGGCAAGATTCGCAACTCTAACAGCTTTTCCAATGCCGCGCAGGTCCTGCAGTGCGGTGGCATTCCCGTCATGCTCGGCATCGCCCGCGACCAGGAGGCCGACCTGAGCCGCAAGATCAGGGCAGGCCTGCAGCAGAACGTCGACCTGTTTTTGACTTCGGGCGGCGTCTCCGTCGGCGACTTTGACGTTGTCAAGCAAGTCCTGGCGGCCGAAGGGGACATCACCTTCTGGCGCGTGCGCATGAAGCCAGGCAAGCCCTTCGCCTTTGGCCAGATTGGCGGCGTTCCCTTCCTGGGCATGCCGGGCAATCCGGTCTCGACCATGATCTCTTTTGAGCTGTTTGGCCGGCCCGCTCTGCTCAAAATGCAGGGTGCGCCTGGTTTCGAGCGCCCGCTGCTCAGTGCGGCGCTGGTGGATGGCATCACGGACAAGGATGACCGCCGCCACTATGTCCGCGTGCGCGTCGAGCCCGATGGGAAAGGCGGCCACCTGGCGCATCTCACTGGCGAGCAAGGCTCGGGCATCCTCAGCTCGATGGTGCAGGCCAACGGCGTAGCGATTGTTGCTGAAGACGTGCGTTCTGTTCCCGCGGGCACTCCCGTTCCGGTCATGATGCTGGATTGGGAGTAGAGCGGCCGACCCAGTTCGGCGAGTGGAGGTGGCCATGTCGAGCTCTGTGGGTATTTTAACCATCAGCGACCGCTGCTCTCGTGGCGAGACAGAGGATGTCAGCGGACCGGTTATTCGCTCTTGGGTGGAATCTGTCCTGCAAGCCGAGGTGCGCGAGACTGGCGTGGTGCCGGACGAGAGGGCACAGATCGCGGCCACGCTGCGACACTGGAGTGACGAACTGCAGCTGGATCTGATCCTGACCACTGGTGGCACAGGCTTTGCGCCACGCGACGTGACGCCTGAGGCTATGAGAGATGTGATCGAGCGGGAAACGCCAGGCCTCGCCGAGGCCATGCGTTGGGAAGGTCTGAAAAAGACACCCCACGCCATGCTCTCGCGCGCCGCGGCTGGCATTCGCGGTTCGACCCTGATTGTCAACCTGCCGGGCAGTCCCAAGGCGGTCAGGGAGGGCTTGGAGGCTATTCAGGCTGCGCTGCCGCATGGTCTGGAGATCCTCAGCAGCGCGCAGGGCGCCAACCAGCGGCACGAGTTCCATCCTCACGACCATTAGCAAAAAGCCGAGGCAAATCCCATGGGATTGGTTCGTGACAAGAGCGGACGGCTGCACATCGACACACCCTTGATGGCCGAGTCGTTAATGGACAAGGCTCTGATGGAGAGCACGGAGACGGCTCACGTCTTTCGGCCTCTACCCGACCTGCACGTGGTCAAGCTGGGTGGGCAGAGCATCATCGACCGCGGCAAGGATGTTGTCTTGCCGTTGGTGCAGGAGATTGCCGCAGCGCGCAGCAAGTATCCCATGTTGGTGATGACCGGTGGTGGTACGCGCAGCCGGCACGCCTATGCCATCGCTCTCGACCTAGGCATGCCCACCGGCGTTCTGGCCAAGCTTGGCCAGAGCATCTCTGAGCAGAACGCGCTCATGCTCTCCTTGCTCCTGACGCCCCATGGGGGTGTCAAGATCGGCCACGATGAGCTCGTACAGCTGCCAGCCTACCTGGCCATGGGTACTATACCGGTCATGCATGCGATGCCACCTTATGGGCTCTGGGAGGAGCCGGCTGAGCGCGGCCGCATACCGCCTCACCGCACGGACTGCGGCACTTTCCTGACCGCCGAAGTGCTCGGCGCCAGACGCTGCATCCTGGTCAAGGACGAGCGCGGGCTCTACACCGCCGACCCGAAAAAGGACCCCAAGGCCACGTTCATCCCTGAGATCGAGGTGAACGAGCTGCTGGCCATGGACCTGGCCGATCTGGCCGTGGAGCGGGCCATGTCGCTTTCGCTGGCACGTGCCGACAGCACGCGTGAGGTATTGCTCGTCAACGGGCGAGAGCCGGGCAACCTGACCAGGGCCCTGGCTGGAAAGAATCCGGGCACGCGCATCTATCGAGCAGATTAGGGGCGCGGTTGCTTAGCCATGTTCTGTGAGCGTGGTGGGTGAGCCCGGTAGCTTGAAACGTGCCTGGTGCGGTCCGCTCACCTCGAAGGTGCCGCCGCGAATCTCCAGGGCTTGGCCCTGAGACAGGGCGAGGGCGACCTGTCGGTGTGCGCGATCCAGCAGGCGCTGAAATGTGGAGCGCGAGACACCCATCTGCTCGGCAGCCTGGGCCTGGGTCAGCCCGTCGACGTCGGCAAGGCGCAGGGCCTCAAGCTCTTCGCATAGTAGAAGAACCAGTCCGAGCTTGCCCAGGGCAACACCCGCTGGCTTATAGATAGCCGCACGGGGCGCCTGGCTGATGCGGCGCCTCTTGCGAGGCCGGGGCACGGTCTAGTCCTCATCCCTGGTGTGTCGGCGACGGCGGCCTGCGCCCGCGGTCGGCTCCTCGGTCTCGCTGTGCTCGCCACGCGGCAGGTAGATGATCTCGGCGCCTGTTTCCGCCGCGATCTGCTCAAGCTCGAGGCGACGCACGAAGGCTTTTTTGAAATGGAGGTCTTCGCCGGATACGGCGACAACGGAGAAGCGGGGCCTGCCTGCCCCTTCGCCCACGTGGCGTCGGGTGCGCACGAATACTTTGGTCATCGTAATACCTCCCTGGCAACCAGCCTCAGGGGGCTGGGGTAGCCACTTGGATATTGTGGGCAAATGCCCAAAACCATAATACAGGATGGGAAGGGGTTTGTCAAATCATGCTGTACATCGGCCTGGATGATACGGACAATCTGCAATCGCGCGGCACAGGGCGGCTGGCGCGCGAAATTGGCACACATCTCGCGCCAGGCTTTGGGCTGTTGGGAGTGGTTCGCCACCAGCTGCTCAAGGATCCGCGCGTGCCGTTCACCAAGAATAACAGCAGTGCCACCATCCTCCTGCACGGCAATGAGCAGATTGATCTCCAGACCCTGGCTGATCAGGTGGAAGCGTGCATGCGCGCTGACTATCAGGTGGGCAGCGACCCTGGCCTGTGTGTCGCTGCGGCGGTGCCTTTTGCCGTGCTCGAGTTCGGGCTGCGTGCCAAACGCGAGCTGGTGACCCAGGAAGAGGCGCGCGACTTAGCACGGGTGCACGGCTTGGTGCTGCGCGGACTCGGCGGCACCGAGGGTGGCGTAATTGGCGCCCTGGCCGCGGTTGGCTTGTCCGCAGGCGGCGAAGACGGACGGTATGTGTTGGTTGGTGCCAGCCGCGAAATCAGCGGGCTTTTGCCAGTGTCCGCCGTGCTGCAGGCGGGGGTGGAAGATGTGCGTACTCTCGATGGCTCGCCCGTGCGCGAGGGGCTGATTGTCAGCGACAAGCTTCGTCCTGCCCGGCGCGATGGCCGTCCGATCCTGTTCGTCGAGGCTCAGGATGGACATTGGGCTCCCGTCAAGCTGGACTAGCGAGTTGTGTGCCCTGAGGAGCGCCTGATGCCCGCATCGCTGCAAGCCGAGGCGGTCGGTTTCCGCTACGCCGACCACAACGATGCCCTGCGTGCTGTCAGCATGCAGGTGCACCCAGGCGAGGCCTGGCACATCGCTGGCCCGTCTGGCTGCGGTAAGAGCACCCTTGCCCGTTGCCTCACCGGACTGATCCCGCACCTGTATGCTGGTGAGCTCACCGGGACGGCGGAGGTAGGCGGTCTTGATACCCGCGGCACCCCACTGTGGACGCTGTGTGAGCACGTCGGCCTTGTTTTCCAGAACCCTGCTGAGCAAATGCTTTGTCCTTCTGTCGAAGAGGAGATCCTGTTCGGGCTGGAGAACCTGGGGCTGTCCGCGCAGGAGATGAAGCAGCGCCTGGAGCTCGTGCTGCAGCAGTTCGACCTCACCGGGCTGCGCAATCGTGCGCCGCAGTGCCTCTCCGGCGGCGAACAGCAGAAGCTGGCCCTGGCCGCCATCATGGCCCGCCAACCTGAAGTGCTCGTGCTCGATGAGCCGCTCTCCATGCTGGACACCACCGCTGCCCAGTCGCTGGTCGAGCAGGTGGGTAGGCTGGTGGTGCAGGGGACCACGGCGGTCATTTGTGAGCACCGCGCCGATCCGCTGCAGCAGCTCGTTGGCTTGCGCACGCTCCGGCTGCCGGCACGGGCGCCAGTTGGCGGTCTGCCGCCTGACCCTGGCGAGCTTTGTTGGCACTCGTCCGCCTGCACGCTCCACGTCACTGGCCTGAACGTGCACTTGGATGGGCACCAGGTTCTGCGCGACCTCTCACTGGACGCGCCGAGCGGACAGATCGTGGCCATAGTTGGCAGGAACGGCATCGGCAAAACCACCCTCATGCGCGCTCTGGCTGGTCTGCAACCGTTCGAGGGTGCGGTCTTGGTCGATGGCGCAATGCCCCAATTTGGCATGGTTTTCCAGAACGCTGACCTCCAGTTGTTCAACCCTACGGTGCGCGAGGAGATTCTCTACCGCCTGCCCGCTCCTGACTTGAGCTGGTACCGGCAGCTTCTGGCCCTGCTCAGCCTAGAGTCCTACGAGCAAGTGCCACCTCTCCTGCTCAGCGAAGGGGAGAAGAAGCGCGTGGCTCTGGCGACCGTGCTCATGAGAAAGCCCCGCCACGGCCTCTTGTTGGATGAGCCTGCCATCGGCCAGGACACCGCGCACAAGGACCTGCTGGTTGCTTTCTTGCGCTGCCTTGCCGATTGCGGCCACCTGGTGCTGATCACTACCCACGACTTGACCCTCGCCGCACAGGCGGACCGCCTTCTGCTGCTGGGCGCCAACGGATTTCTGGCAGATGGAGCACCGACCAGCGTGTTCGCAGCCACATCGGCCTGGGCCGATGCTGGACTGCTCCTGCCAGCCTGGCTGCCTCTGGGCAAGTCATCCAGCCCGGCAGTCCTAGTTCCGATAGCGGCAGAGAAGACATCTGTGGCACTTGAAGCTGGAACGACCGAGAAGGAGAGCCCTGCGGGCCTGCGCATCGGTATTGTCGGCCGTGTGGGAGCGCTACGGCTCCGGAACGATTCACCGTTGCGCCAGGTCGACCCACGGACCAAGCTCGTGCTCAGTCTTGGCGCGTCTCTGGCGGTAATGCTGCCCCTGCTGCCGCTCACAGCGTTCGTCGGTCTGTATGTGGGCTTGCTGGCCTGGGCCAGACTCTTGCCAGAGGCACGTCGACAGGTCTGGCGCCTACGCTGGATTCTGGTCGTGTTGTTCATCGTCGACTGGCTCGTCGTCGGGCCCGAGCTGGCCGTCATCGTCACCCTCAGGTTGGCGCTGCTCGCAGGGGCCTTCACTGTCTTTTTCGCCACCACGACACCCACCGAGCTGCAGTTGGCTTTGGAGTCGTTGGGCATCCCGTATCGCTTTGCCTTCAGTGTCAGCCTCGCCTTTCAGAGCGTGGGGATGCTCGACGACGGTTGGCGATCCATCGCCGAAGCCCAGCGGGCACGCGGCGCGTGGGTGCCCAGCCGCAGCTTGCGGCAGTTGGCCAGGGAGGTGCGCCACCTGATGTCCCTGACCGTCCCTGCTGTCGTGCTGACCGTCAAGCGCGCCTGGAGTGTCACTGAGGCAGCCCATGCGCGCGGCTTTGAGTCGCCCAGGCGCGTTGCCTACCGCCGCCTGCGGATGAGCCGCCTGGATTGGGTGCTGCTGGGGATCGCCTTGCTGCTCGTTCTGGCTGCTCTGTGGACGCGCAGTCGAGCCTGACTTGTAGAAGATCAAGGAGAACAGCCACACATGAGTCAACGAACCAGGATTCTGTTCGCGCTGCTGGTCCTCGCGGTCATTGCCCTGGCCGTGCTCGCCACTGAAGTCCTGCGCCACAGGCTTGGCAGCACCAGCCCGCTCGCCGAGGTCAGCCTGGCCCCAGGAAACGTGCCGCTGTACCTGGACGGTCGCCTGGTGGGCGGCTTCAGCCCAGATGACCTGAGCAAGCTCACGCAGATCAGTTTCATCGATGCTGAGGAGGGCAAGACCCAAGAGGGCTGGTCGCTCAGAGATATCATTCTCCTCTATATTCCCGCCAATCGCCTGAAGCAGACTTCCCTGGTGATCGTGTCCAGCAGCAGCCGCAACAAGTCGGCTGAGCTCACCTGGGCTGAGGTGGACGACAGCGCCAATCGGGTCATGTTTGACCTCGCAGGTCGGGGTACGCTGAAACTCGTATCCTTACTGGAGAGACTGGACATACGCGATGAGTGGATCCAGGATGTCGATCGCATTGAGGTGACAAGCCCATGAAGAAACGCTACTTCTCGACCTTCCAGCTTATCCTGCTGGCGCAGTTCGCTGCTCTGGTCGTTGTGGCCAAGATCGCCTTGCGCCTACCAGTACAGCTTTCCGGCCATTCGGGCTTGTTCTGGATGGCCATCCTCATCGTTGCCGCGGGGATCGTGCCCAAGCCTGGCGCGGTAAGTCTGATCGGGCTCATCTCGGGGCTTATGGCGGCCTTTCTGGGGCTGGGCGATTTTGGTGCGCTGGATACCTTCCTGTCATATACCGTCGTGGGTGTGGCCACGGATCTCGCTCTGCTCTTCCTGCTCGACCGCGAAAACCTGGCCGTGACCACTGTGGCGGGTATGTTGGGCCACGTCGGCAAGTTCCTGGTCAAATGGGGTCTGGCCAGTATCAGTGGGGCGCCAGCGGGCTTTGTCGCCTTTGGCCTGGCCCGCTCGTTGCTCAACTACATCATCTTCGGGGCCTTGGGAGGCCTGCTGGGCGGATTGACGCTCAAAGCCCTCCGTCGCGCTGGCTTCTTCGCCTATCTCGCAGAGAGGCGCTAACACCCTGGCAGAGGCAGTGGGTTGAGGCGATCCGCGCTACGGCGCCTGGCGGCGCGGTCTGGGCGCCCCGAACAGTGCTCCGCCCTTCGACCAGGCCGGTCTTTTCGCCAGAGGCGGCGAGCGGGGCCGTCAACCTGCTGCCTCCTACTCCACCCACACTTGCCGACCGGCCTGCGACAGGTCGTATCCGCGCAGCACAGCTGCTGATTTGGCGAATTCCTCGGAGCCAACCGCGGCGGCCAACGCTTGGCCCGCCGGGCCGTTCCAGACGTGCTCCGGGAAAACCAGGTCGTACTGCTCCTGAGTCAGCGGAATGAAATCGAGGCCGAAGGCGTCTGCCGCTGCCTGAATGCCCAGGCCCATCTCCGCCATCCCTTCGGCGATGGCCCTTGCCACAGCCAGGTGCGTCGGCAATGCCGTGTCATAGCCAGCGATGCCATCGCTGGTGATTCGTGCTTCGTGCAACTGCACGTCCAGCCAGACCCGCGTGCCCNNTGCCCGAGCCTGCCTGCCGGTTGACGAAGCGTATCCCTGGTCGGCTGAGGTCAGCCAGCCCCTCCACGGCCAGCGGGTTGCCCGGCTGCACGATCAACCCCAGCGAGCGGTGAAAGAGCGTCAGCAGCAGCATGCGTCGCCCTGGCAGCACCCTGCGCACAAAGGGCACATTGTAGACATCAGACGCTTCGTCCCACAGATGTATCCCCGCCAGATCGGCTTCGCCACGCGCCAGCGCGATGAGTCCACCCAGGCTACCCACGTACTCGGTATGCAGGTGTACGCCTGGGCACCGCTCGCCAAACATTTTGGGCAACATCTCGATCATCAAATCGTGGCTGCCGACGAAACGCATCTCGCCGACCGGGGACGGTGGCGGCCGCGGCGCAGCCTGCTCATCACGAAGGTCGTCCCAACGGGCGATCGCCAGGGACAGGGCAGCCTCCACTTGCTCCGGCTTGTGCCCAGCGTGCACGGCATCGAGCAGGAACCTCTCGGCCTGGTTGACCAGTGTGGCCCAGCGCCATGGCTCCGACCCGGCATGCAGGGCACCCGGTGCAACCCTGGTGCCTGCACCGCGGTGCGCTACCAGCAAACCTTCGTCGGCGAGCAACGCATATGCCCGTCCGACCGTCCCTGGAGTGCAGCTCCAACGTGCTGCCTGCTCGCGCACGGTCAGCAACTGGTCGCCGGGCTTCAGCCCGCCAGAAACGATCAGCCGTCGGATGGACTCGGCAATCTCGGCATAGAGCAGTCCCTCCGTGTCCCTCACTTTCCACCTCCGTGATCAAAACCCAAGCCTGGCCTGTCCAGCCAAAGCTGCCAGGCACGTATGCCGCGCGTGCTACAGTTTAGCACATGTGGCCTGCTATGGCTCAGTCTGGATGACATGCCCACGGTTCTCGCGTTGCTATCATGCACCGGCTCGCCCAGCACGCAGCCAAGATGAGGCGCCTCATGGCGCACGTTGCTGGTCAACTCTGCCTGGTTTGACAAACCGCGCGTCCTGGCTATGATTGTAGTGGTTGTGTGGCTGCAAATGAGACAATAACTCGCTCGGCCGGCCAACTGCAATGAGGGCTTGCGCAAGGCCGTGCCAGCGCTACCTGAGGCACTCGCATCAACGACATCATCCAGGGCATCACCGAAGCATTCCGCATGATCACGGCCCGCGATCCGGCTGTGGTCGAGATCGTGCTGCTATCGCTGCGCGTCTCCGGCGTTGCCCTCTTCTTTAGCGCGATGATCGGCATCCCGCTGGGCGCGCTCCTCGGCCTGACCCGTTTCATCGGTCGGCGCTTGGTCGTGGCCCTGCTGTACACCGGCATGGGCTTCCCCCCGGTGGTCGTGGGCCTCTTTGTCTACATGATGCTATCCCGCAGCGGGCCGTTGGGGCGCCTGGCCTGGTCTTGGATTCCCTCCCTGTTCACCCCCGGTGCGATGGTCGTCGCCCAGTGCATCATCTCCTTCCCCCTGGTCGCCGGTTTCACCATGGCCGCGGTCATGGGTGTGGACCCCCAGCTGAGGCAACAGGTTCTGGCCCTCGGCGCCACGCCCTGGCAGGCCGCCCTGACCCTGCTGATCGAAGCAAGGCTCGGTGTCCTGGTGTCGATCATCGCTGGCTTTGGCAGCATCATCTCCGAGGTTGGGGCGGTGATGATGGTGGGCGGCAACATCGAGCACAGTACGCGCGTGCTCACCACTGCCATCGTTCTCGAAACCAACAAGGGCCAGTTCAGCCTGGCCATCGCCCTCGGCGTCATTTTGCTTGGCATGGCCTTTCTGGCCAATGTGCTCGTCCTGCGCTTACAAGGGAGGGCTCTGGACGAATGAGCGAGCCCATCATCGCCTTGCGCAGCGTGACCAAAGAGTACAACGGACAGTGCGTCCTCAACGTCGCTGAGATGGATGTCCTCCCCGGTGAGGTCTTTGGTCTGGTCGGCCCCAGCGGGGTAGGCAAGAGCACCCTGCTGCGCCTCATCAACTTTCTGGAGCCGCCCACCGCCGGCACCATCCGCTTCATGGGTTCGACGTTCAGCGCACAAGACAGCGTCCCGCTGGCGCTTCGCCGTCGCGTGACCACCGTATTCCAGCGGCCCATGCTGCTCAACCGCACTGTGGCTGCCAATGTGGGCTTTGGCCTCTGGCTGCGCGGCGAGAAACAATCGCAGACGGTGATCAATGAGGCGCTCAATCAGGTTGGGCTGGCCAGGCTGGCCGCTCGCCAGGCACGCACCCTCTCTGGAGGAGAGCTGCAACGGGTGGCCCTGGCGCGCGCCATGGTTCTGCGGCCCGATGTGCTGCTGCTCGATGAGCCCACGGCCAATCTCGACCCCTACAATGTCGGTCTGATCGAGGATATTGCCCACAGTATCAACCGCTTATATGGGACCACGTTGGTCATGGTCACCCATAACATCTTCCAGGCCCGACGCTTGGCCCATCGGGTCGGCTTTATGCTCAACTCTGATCTGGTCGAAGTGGCCGAGGCAACGTCGTTTTTCGAGAGTCCGCGAGACCCCCGCACCGCCGCCTTTGTGCGCGGCGAGATGGTGTACTAGGCCAGGAAGGTTTCACCCGGGGAAGCCTTGCGGCGCATATCCCCGATGGCAACACCTCTTGCGGCATGACGGCCGACAGGTGAACATGCAATGATCCAAGGAGGAGACCAGAGTGAAGAAGGTTATCAAGCAGTTGCTTCTCGTAGTGCTCGCCATCAGCGTCCTGGTGGGATGTCGGGCCGCGCCCACTCCGACGCCCGTCCCACCCACGCCCCGCCCACCCACGGCGGTCCCGCCCACGGCAGTTGCGCCTACAGCGGTGCCCCCAACCGTCGCACCAACCGCTGCACCGACCGCTGTGCCAGTCGCCCCCGCGCCAACGGCCATTCCCATGGCCACTGGGCGGCTTCTTCTGGCCACTACCACCAGCACCCGTGACTCGGGCTTGTTGACCTTCATTCTCCCCGACTTTGAGGCGCAATACAGGGTCAAGGTCGATGTGGTCGCCGTAGGCAGTGGTCAAGCCATGAAGATCGGGCAGGATGGCAACGCCGAAGTCTTGCTTGTGCATTCGCCCGCGGCTGAGCTACAGTTTATGGCCGATGGACACGGGGTGCGCCGCGAAGGCGTCATGTACAACGACTTTGTCATCGTGGGTCCTGCCGCGGATCCGGCCGGTATCAGGGGACTGAAGAACGCATCCAAGGTCTTTTCCACCATCGCGCAGAAGCAGGCCAAGTTCGTCTCCCGCGGCGACGATTCGGGTACGCACGTCAAAGAGAAGGACGTGTGGAAAGCTGCTGGCCTTGAGCCAATGGGTGGCTGGTACATTTCGGCCGGCCAGGGCATGGGTGCAGTGCTGACCATGGCCAATGAGCAGTTGGCTTATACCCTGAGCGATCGCGCCACCTACCTAGCCCAGAAAGCGGCCGGGCTGGAGCTCGAGATCTTGAGCGAAGGGGATCAAGTCCTCTTCAACCCTTATGGGGTCATACAGGTCGATCCCAAGAAGAACGCCCAGATCAAAGGCGACCTCGCTGCATCGTTTGTTGATTGGATCATTAGTCTCCCGCTGCAGGAGAAGATCGCCACCTTCGGCGTGGCGGAGTGGGGAGCGCCGCTTTTCTTTGCTGACTCAGCGCCGTACCGTGCGGCTCACGCTCAGGCCCCAGCGGACGTTGCCCTCAAGATCATGGGCATGGTTGACAAGGAGCTGGCCTGGTCTGAGGCCGAAGTCAGGGCCATGCCGACCATGGAGGCTCAGCGCGCGAACAAGAGCGGCGTCATGGAGGCCTATACGGGCGTATCCCTCGCCGCGTTGATGCAGAAGGCCGGACCCAAGGTTGGTGCCGCGACGCTTGTGTTCGTCGCCAGTGACGGGTCCAAGGCCGAGGTTCCTCTGGCTGACATCTTGACCTGTGCGCAGTGCATTGCTTCCTTCCGCACACAGGGTGGCTTCAGCATCGTCGCCCCTGGCTTTGCCGATCAGGTGCAGGTCAAGGGCGTCGTTGAGATCCAGGTGAAGTAACCAGCTCGACCCGGCTGGTACTTGCCAAGCCTCCTCTTGGCACGACAGTCCCACTGCAGGGCCCTGCGGTCATCGGCGACCTCGGGGTTTCTGCAGTGAGGCTGTTGTCGTTTCTCCAACCCGGCCCTCTTGAGGCCAGGCCCCGCAGCTATACTCCAGGCTGGTGTCGGTTCTCACGAGGCTGCGGTTGGTAGAGGCCGGCGGGGTCCGAGCCCAGCAGCCCCGCACGGTAGAGCAGATCGTCCACTGGTTGCAGGTCGCGCACCGTCTCTGGCCCCATCAGCGCGTAATGGCGCACGGCGTTCAGCTCGTCGCCCACCCACTCCAAATCTTCTTCCGTAGTCATCCACTGTCGCTCGTCAAAGCGCGCCAGGTTCAACGGGCGCGAGTAGGAGCGCAGGGTGCGCTCAGCCAGCATGTTGTAGTATGGCTCAAAGTACGAGAGGGCTAGCTCACGGTAGCTACGGTAGATGGGCTCACGAAAGCGCAGCAGCGAAAAGTTGGACTTGGCCACCGCCCCGAGCAGTCCGTGGCGTCGGTAGACGGCCAGCACATGATCGTCATCGTCCACCGCGCGCAGGTCGAGCAGCAGGGGTGGGTGCCCGTGAAAGCGCAGCGCTGCCGCGGCAAAGATGGCTCCTTCGCAGCAGTGCGCGCACCCTTCGCGCATGACCCGCCGCGGCGAGCGTGTCTGAGTATCGGTGGTGTACGGCAGGCTGTCCAGATACCGTTGCACCTTCCTCGGTGCATCCAGGGTCGCCAGCAGGCGGCGCTCGTCTTCTGTCCACGCGGCATCGGCAGCCGCATTGAGGCGCCCCCTCATCGCGTGGCCTCTGGTTGGCGTCCCTCGGGCTGGTATAACCCCGCCGGATCAGCCCCTTGCAGCCCAGCCTGGTAGAGCGCGGCATCCATCGGATGCAGGGCGGCTACCATCTCCGCGGTGAGCAGGGCATAGTGTCGCATGCGCTGCAACCTGGTGTCGAGCCAGTCCAAATCGTCCTCGGTGGTCATCCAGTTATCCTCGTCGAAACGGGAGATGTCGACCATCCGCGAGTAGCCGCGCAAGGTCTTTTCACCCAGCGTGTTGTAGTAGAGCTCAAAGTAGCTCAGCGCCAGCTCTCGCGGGTTGCGATAGATCGCCTCGCGAAAACGCAGCGTGGTGTAGTTCGACTTGGCCACCGCGCCCAGGCACCTGTTCTCGCGGTACACCGCCAGGATGTGGTTATCGTCGTTGTCGGCCTGCAGATCGATCAGCAGAGGCGGGCGTCCATGAAAACGCAGCGCCGCCGCGGCGAACAGCGCACCTTCAGTGCAGTGCGCCAGCCGGTCGCGCATGACCCGTCGCGGTGAGCGTGTGCCGTGCTCGCTGCTGTAGGGCAGTGCGTCCAGGTACTGTTGAATCTTCCAGGGCGTGTCCAGACTGGCGAGCAGGGATCGCTCTTCCTGGCACCAGGGGTCGGCTTGGCCCATGCTTTGCGCCTCCTGTTCCCGCGTTGGAGCGCAGCTTATCGTCGAATTGCTGTCCTGGCAAACCGGCTTGCGGGCTCACCCCCGGCGCGGCTCCAGAACAGCAAAGCGGGGCATCCAAATGACTCGGACACCCCGCATACCGTCCCACGTACGGCGTTGGGCAGTGCTCTACATGCCCAGTCCCTTGCCAAACGGGTCGGCCCAGGTCTCCAGCGAAGCCTTGAGCTCCGGGTGCTCCCTTGCCGCGTCCTCCAGGGACTGGCCGTGCATTGTGGCCTCGATCGCCTGGCGAAAAGCTTTGGCCCCTGCCACTGGCCCCTGCGGATGTGCATGGATGCCGCCACCCGAGCCAATGACGATTTCCGTGCCCAGGTCCTTCATCACCTGGGGCACCATCTTGGGCGTGATGCCCCCGCTGGCCATCGGGAAGGTGGGCTTGAGCTGGTACAGTGGCATGCTCATGTTCCGGGCCACGTTGAGGAACTTGTCCGTGAGCACCGGTGCCTTGCCGTATGGTGCTGGGAAGACGATGATATCCGCGCCGGCCAGCCGCGGCAGCTTGCCCAGCACCAGGTGCGAACTGATGCCGTGCCACTCGGATGCATAGAGGGCGCCCGCCAGGTCCATGTGCGCCAGGATGGGTACGTTCACCTTCGGGTCCTCGGCCAGCGCTCGCAACACCGGGAAGCCAGCCACCAGGTAGTTGATCATGATGGCATTGCAGCCCAGCTCCACTGCCTTGTGGGCATTGTCGAACACCTTAGGGATCTCGTCGGTCACGTTCACCGTATACAGCGTGTGCTCACCGGTCTCCTCGTACACCTGCTTCTCGATCTTCATGTACAGCTTGACCCGCTGCTCCAGGTCGCAAAAGCAGGGGTTGGCCAGCAGCTCATCGTCCTTGATGATGTCGCACCCGCCCAGCGCCGCCAGGCGGAACAGCTCTGCCCCCACTTCCGGCGGATAGCCCGTACAGGGTTTGATCATGTTGTTCAGCAACGGCCGATCCTTGATCCCCAGCAGCTTGCGGATGCCCGGAATGCCGAACTTGGGTCCGCCAAAGCCCTCGACGTAGCTCTTGGGCAGCCTCAAGTCCAGCACTTTGAGCTTGCCGGCCATGGAGATGTTGCCCACCACCGTGGTGAGCATCATGGGGATCTGGCAGCCAAAGTTGATTTGCGGAAAGGCGATTTGCAGGATGTACTGGCGCTCCTGCACCTCTGGCGGGACCATCCACTCATAGTCCGGTACCTCATACACGCCGATCACTTTGGCAATGTGTTGGCGTCGTACTTCCGGGGTCTCACCGGGCACCGGTACCCAGGTGCCGGTCGACTGCTCGATGGCCAGCGCCGGCGCCAGCTTGGGCACCGGTATGGACTTCGGATATGAGACCAGATAGGTGCCGATGACGTACTCGTCGTCGTTGACACCCTCCGGCAGGGCGATGGGCAGGGCTTCGATGTCCACCTTGGACATGTTCATCCTCCTTTGTGATCGATCGTTGTGCTGCTCGGTTCGGCTGCGCACGCTTCAGCTCCCCCGAGGCTGTGGCTGCCCGGGCGTGCGGCACAGCTCAAAGCGCAGTTGATTCACCTCGCGGTACAGCGTGCGCAGCCTCTTGTAAAGCTGTTTATACGCATCGTAGAGCACAGAGTAGGTGACTGCCGTCTCGGGGCGCGGCGCAAACGTATGCTCCACGCACACCACGTCGCGCAGCGACTCAAAGCTGGGATAGAGCCCCAGGCCCACCGCCGCGGTCAGGGCCGCGCCCACGGCGCCGGCCTCCTGTGGCCGCTCGACCGTCTCTACCTTGCGTCCGGTCACGTCGGCGATTATCTGCATCCACGGTTGGCCTCGCGCTCCGCCTCCCACCACCCGCAGGATGGGCAGGGGGAAGCCAAATGTCTCTTCAACGATCTCGATGCACCAGCGCAGGTTAAAAGCCACGCCCTCGTACACCGCCCGCAAAAAGTGCTCTCGCGTGTGGTCCGCGCTGACGTTGAAAAACGTGCCGCGCACCCAGGTGTCGGCGATGGGCGCTCGCTCGCCATAGATCCACGGCGTGCACAGCATAAAGTCGGACCCTGGCGGCAGGCGCGTCACGTCCTC
>DIVN01000233.1 GCA_002435875.1 Anaerolineales bacterium UBA6131 | reverse complement strand
GCTGCTCGGGATAGGGGTAGAGGCTGTCCGGCAAAGGCGTTCGGCGAGGGTCGAGTGCATGCTGAGCCGCGAGGTCGGGGACGCGCGAGTGCGCAGCGCCAGAAAAGCTCCAGGGCGCAAGCATGAGCACCAGCGCCCCAACAAACGCCAGCGGCGGCACCAACAGACGCAAGGCACGGCCCCTGTCGAGCATGCGCGCACCCATCGAGTCTGATGCGATCGGCAAGAGCGCTGTCCCCCTTTCCATGGCCGCGGCCTATTGGCTGGTCTCGGATCCAGCGGCCGTGTACCATGCAGTATATCCGTAGCGTGCGCGGAGGTCAAAGCCAACGCCTAGCGCCGAGTTTCGGGAGTGGCCGGCCCTGTGTTACAATCGGCGCGCATCCTGGCGCACACGTATGCTGGGGAGGAAGCGATGCTGTACACCGCTGAGACAGGCTGCCGCGCATGTGGGCATGCGCCACTGGTGCCAATTCTAGATCTGGGGCAGACAGCGCTCGCCGACCGGCTGTTGAGCGCGGATCAGCTTGCCCTCGACGAACCGCGTGTGCCACTGGACGTGGCTTTCTGCTCGCGATGTACGCTCTTGCAGATACGGCAAACTGTCTCGCCGCAGGTGCTGTTCGGAGAACGCTATCTCTATCTATCCTCGGTGTCGCCCGCCCTGCAGCAACACTCGCGGCAGAATGCGCAGGAACTGATCACCCGTCGGGGTCTGGGCCCGAACAGCCTGGTGGTCGAGGTCGCTAGCAACGACGGCTACCTGCTGCGCCATTTCCAGGCCCATGGAATCCCGGTCCTGGGCATTGACCCAGCGCCGGAGCCCTCCCAGGCGGCCCTAGCGCAGGGCATCCCTACGCTGAAAGAGTTCTTTGGCCTCGAACTGGCACGCCGTCTGTCCAGCGAAGGACGGCGCGCGGACCTGCTCCTGGCGAACAACGTGCTCGCCCACGTTGCGGATGTCAATGGCTTTGTCGAAGGCCTGCACACGATCCTGAAGCCAGGCGGCCTCCTGGCGCTTGAGGTCCCCTATGTCAGGGATTTGATCTCCCACACCGAGTTCGACACGATCTACCATCAGCATCTGTGCTACTTTTCGCTGATCGCCTTGGATCGCCTTTTCCGTCGACACAAGTTGTATGTCAATGATGTGCGGGAGCTGGCCATCCACGGCGGATCACTGCGCATCTATGTCGAGCATGACGACCGTCCACAGGCCACAGTGGCACGCTTGGTGGAGGCAGAAGAGGCGGCAGGCTTGAGCAGGGCGGAGCATTATGAGGACTTTGCGACCCACGTTGAGGAGATTCGCGCGCGACTTGTGTCCCTGCTGCAAGATCTTGTTGGTCAGGGCAAGCGCATCGTCGCCTATGCCGCGGCAGCAAAGGGCAACACCCTGATGAGCTTCTGTGGCATAGATGGACGCCACCTGAGATACATCGTGGACCTCAACCCGGCCAAACATGGGTTCTACATGAGCGGCAATCACCTGCCCATCGTGCCAGTCGAGCGCTTGCTTGAGGATCAGCCAGACTACACCCTGCTTCTGGCCTGGAACTTTCGCGGCGAGATCCTGCGCCAACAAGCAGAATACCGCAGGCGCGGCGGACGCTTCATCATCCCCATCCCACAACCAGAGATCGTGTGACTCGCGGGGCCTAACGGCACGCGCACGGCTCTCACGCTCGGAAGGCAGCCTACTCAGCTCGTCGCAGCTCCAGAAGGATGATCTGCGGTCGACAGAAGAGGCGCAGTTCTGGCGTTATGGTGCCCACACCATTGCTGATGACCACGGTAGTGCGCTCGGTGCGCACCACACCAGTGCGGTACTTCTGGCCATACTCGGAGGGTACTAGAGGTGCCCACTTGCCAAAGAGGGTGACCTGACCTCCATGCGTATGCCCGCTGAACACCAGATCTACCAGGTCCGTGTCAAGACGCTCCACGTAATCAGGGTTGTGCGACAGGAGTATAACCAGGTCCTGTCGTCGCGCATCCCCCAGGGCGGACGGCAGGTCCTGCGAGCCCTCCCAGAGATCGTCAACCCCACCAATGCGGATGCGCTGCTGACCGATCTCGAGCCATTCACCGCGGTTGTTCACCCAGGCAATCCCGGCCTCCACCATGCTCTCACTGACCAGCACTGCACCATTCCAATGGTCATGGTTGCCCAGTACCCCATAACGTCCAAGTGGCGCCTGCAAGCGCGACAGCTCCTGGAAGCAGCCCGGCACAAAGCGCGCATCGACAAAGACATAGTCGCCCCCCAGCAGCACGATATCGGGATGAAGGCAGTTGGCCACATCGACGGCATGTCGCACACGCGCCTGAGAAAAACCGGGACCGTGGTGAATGTCGGTCAGGAAAGCAATGCGCACGCCGTCAAAGCTGGCGGGCACATCAGGGTGGGCGAATTGCACTCTTGCGACGCTCAGCCAGTGCGGCTCGAGAACGGCCGCGCAAAGCAGAGCAAGCAACGGCACGATGGTGACCAAGAGTCTGGTTTTCATGGCGTCGCCGATTATAACACATGCTGCTGAGATGCGCTTCTGCCTGGCTCCAGCCTGGGTCCGCTTTTGCCGTTTGGCAGGAATGTACTATCATTGCAGGCAATGCATACACCTCTCCGCGGTTCAGGATATGCGCAGGATGCCGGTGTTGCTGCTCCAACGCTTCGCAGACGGCCGGTACTTGTGCTGTGGGGCGCGTTGTCCCTCGTCGCGCTCGTGACCTGGCTGTCGCTTCTTTCCCTGAGCGATGCGTCGTTCACGCCGGTTGGTCCACAGGTGTCCTCCTCCGAAGCGGATGCCGAGATCGTTACCTTCACCTTTCAGCAAGGCCTTGAAGGGTATTCAGGCACGGTCGATACGTACCTGAACGCTGTCGTACCCAACTGGCCACAGCATACCGACGATGCAGACCGGCTCTGGCTCTCGCCGGAGGTCAAGCACTCGCTAATCCGCTTTGATCTCTCGAGTCTGCCGCCCGGCTCACAGGTGCTGCTGGCCACACTGAGCCTCTACTCATACGATGCGCCCATCGGTACTGTGCTCGATGCTGATGTATACCAGGTGCTTCGGCCTTGGACAGACACGCAGGCTACCTGGAACCGTGCACAAATCGGGCAGGACTGGGAAGTTCCGGGTTGTGGCGGTGCGGGCTTGGACCGCGCAGCGCTGCCCCTGTCCACCTCAACTCTGACGGAGACGCTGCGCTGGTACGACTGGGACGTGACCCTGGCGGCTCAGCGTTGGGTGAGCGGGCAAGACCTCAACTACGGGCTGCTCTTGACTTCGGTGGGGCGACACTACCACATCTTTCGCTCGTCGCACTGGGAACGTGAGTCGGGCAACCGGCCTTTGTTGACAGTCAGGGCTCGGCTGCCGGTGACTACTCCGAGCCCAACTGGCACGGACACGCCCGAGTTCACGGCCACCCCGAGCGCCACGGGCTCGCCATCGGCTGAGGCGACCGCAACCGAGCCTGCAACGCTTACCGATACACCGACAGAACAGCCAAGCGAGACGCCGACGTCAACAGCAACGGTGGTAATGGAAACGGCGACGCCGACGGAGGAGTTGACACCGTCAGCGACAAGTACGGACACGGCCACACCGACGATCTCACCGACGCCCACGGAGAGTGCAACTCCGACTACTTCCGCAACGCCAAGCGCTACGCCTACGCAGACGACCACGCCCAGTACGACCCCCACACGCACGCCGATACCGCCCGGCATTCCGGTCGTGATGGAATTCCAGGATGGCGTGGCGCCAGCGCCATGGTATGATGGAGTTGCGGACGTCTACCTGGAACCCAACCTGCCCACGACGAACTATGGGGACATCCCGTATCTCAAGATCAGCTCCGGCCATCGCCGCAAGGCGCTCCTCCGGTTTGATTTGGCTCAGCACATTCCGGCGAATGCTATGGTAGCCGCTGCTCAGTTGCGCCTGCACTGGTTCTTTGCCGAGCCACCCGTGCAAATGAATCTTGAGCTGCACGAGGTACTGGTTCCCTGGTCGGAACTCGAGGCGACCTGGTACCAGGCCGAGCCAGGGCGGAGCTGGCAAGCCCATGGCTGCGAGGGTGAGCTGGACCACGCTCCAAATGCGCTGTTTTCGACGAGAATGGACCCGGGCTTGCGCACGTCTATCTGGTCAAACGCCGAGCTCACCAATCTGGTGCAGCGTTGGGTATCGTACCCTGCCAGCAACCGCGGTGTCGTGTTGACCATCCCGCTGGACTTTCCAGATCGAGGGTGGACCCTGCCATCGTCGGAATGGGGCAGCACTCTGGAAGAGATGGCCAAGCGCCCCTCTCTCTGGGTATCCTTCGTAATCTCCACCCCCACCCCAACAGCAACTCTGACTCGCACGCCCAGTCCCAGTCCAACGGCGACAGCATCACCAACGCGCACGGTGACCCCCACGACCTCGCCGACACGTACCATTACGCCGACCCTCACCACGTCGCCAACACCCACGGATACTTCGACCATTACACCGAGCCCCACGCCAGAACCACAGCGGGTCTTTCTCCCTCTCATCTGGCGCTAGACGCGCACCCTGGCTATGCGTGAGTGCCGGCGCGGCTCAGGGGTCTTTCCTGCAGCGCGCGCACATCAGTGGAGGGCTGCACGGGCCGTGCGTTTGACGTAGTCTCCAAGGTGTGTTAGCATGCTCAAACCCCGGGCCGGGGTCGTTTTGTGTGTCCCGAGGAGGTCCGGGAGGTGGAGGTGCTCCAGGCATGCCAAGGTTACGCCCACTCTGCTCCGTTCTGCTGCTGCTCTCGGTTGCGTGGCTGACCGCCTGTACAAGTACTGCTACGCCAACGCCCGCGGGCTCACCGGATAGTGGCCCGCTTCTGCAGGGCACAGTCCGGGTCTCGGGTGCGTGGGCACTGTACCCCATGATGGTGCGCTGGGGGGAAGAGTTCTCCAAACTGCACCCCGCTGTGCGTGTTGACGTGTC
Source organism: Anaerolineales bacterium UBA6131 (assembly GCA_002435875.1). Taxonomy (GTDB): domain Bacteria; phylum Chloroflexota; class Anaerolineae; order UBA2200; family UBA2200; genus UBA6131. Next base: position 595 of record DIVN01000233.1, on the reverse strand, counting down.
TGCAGGGGGAGCCGGCAAAGGCATCGCTGATGCCTTGGCGCGCATGGTGGACCTGGGCATGGTCTCACGCGACATCAAGCCCGAAGAGATTGCGCAAGGCGCGGCCTATGTCCCTGTGGCAAAGGATGCGGTTTTTGCGGCGGTGAGCCAGGACAATCCCGCCCTTCCCGACATCCTCGCTCATGGCGTGACTCGAGAGACCCTCGTGGCACTGTGGATCGATGGCCTGCCCATGACCTGGGGACAACTTTCGGGCGGCACGAGCGATCGACCGGTGCAGGTATACACGCGGTCCGATGCCTGCGGGGCAGCCGAAGCCTGGGCCAAGTACCTGGGAAAAGCTCAGGAGGATTTGGCCGGAACGGCGGTGTACGGTGATCCCGGTTTGGCCGAAGCAGTGCGTACCGACGCTCTGGCGATCGGCTACAACAACCTGAACTATGCCTATGATCTGTCCAGCGGGCTGCCCGTTCAGGGGATGCAGGTAGTGCCGATAGATGTCAACGGCAACGGCAAGGTTGATCCGGAAGAGGACGTCAGCAACAAGGAGAAAGCGATCCGGGCCATCCAAGCAGGGGTATACCCCTCTCCGCCA
>DIVN01000137.1 GCA_002435875.1 Anaerolineales bacterium UBA6131 | reverse complement strand
TGAAACGGTGGTGTAAGAGACCACCAGCGGGGCAGGTGACTGTCCTGGCTAGGCAAACCCCATCCGGAGCAAGATCGAGCAGAGGGCGTACGGCTTGTCCGTACTGGAGTTGCTCGCTTCATGTCCCTCAGGTAGATTGCTAGAGGCGTCAGGTAACTGCCGCACGAGAGAGATGATTGCCGCTCCGCCGGGCGCAGGTCTGGTGGGGCACAGAACTCGGCTTACAGGCCGCGTCGCACACCATAGCAATCAAGGCATGCAGGAGGTGTACAGCAGCTCAGATAGTTTGGTAGGTACCCCCGTCTGGCCGTCCGAATCTTAAAGGCCGGAAGACTCGTTCTGGTTCTCACTGGACAAAAAGGGCAAAATGTGGTATATTTTGGGTGAAATTGGGTTGTGGTGGGGCGCCCTACGCCAAGATCACCGTGAAACCACGTCCAGGTGGGGGAGTACTAGAACAGATGTTCTTCGGCCGGTACGAGCACACCGTAGACGACAAGGGACGGCTTACTATCCCCAGCCGCCATCGCGCCGAATTGGCTGCCGGCCTCGTTATCACCCGCGGTTTTGACTCCTGCCTCCTGATTTACCCACTTGCTCGTTGGGAAGAAATCTCCGCCAAGTTCGAGCAGCTCCCCGCCATTTCCCAAGAAGACGTCGGTGACTTTATCCGCTGGCTTTTCTCGGAGGCCTTTGACGCCGAGCCTGACAAGCAGGGCCGCGTCCTGGTGCCTCTATACCTGCGCGAATATGCCGGCCTCGGCGACAACGTGATCGTTGCCGGGGTACGTGACCACCTTGAGGTCTGGGATCCACTCAAGTACGCCGAGCACAACAAGCGCATGGAGACCGATCCCAAGTCATTTGCCAGAGGGCTGCGTCAGTTCGGCATTCTATGAGAGCCCATCTCCCCGTGCTCTATGAGGAGGTGCTCGCGTCCCTGGCTCCCAGGGCGGGCGGAAGATACATCGATGCCACGCTTGGAGGAGCCGGTCACGCGGTAGGGCTCCTCAAGGAGTCCAGTCCCGACGGCTGCCTGTTGGGAATCGACCGCGACCTGCAGGCTCTCGCAATTGCGCATGAAGCACTGGCCGAATTTGGCGACCGTGCCGTGCTTGTTCAGGGGAGTTTCGCCGAGCTGCAGGAGATTGCAGGGCAGTGCAACTTTGGGCCTGTTGAGGGGATCGTCATGGATTTGGGCCTGTCGACCATGCAGCTGACCAGCCCTGAAAGGGGCTTCTCGCTGCAGTTGCCTGGATCGCTCGATATGCGCTTCGACCGATCGCAGGAACTGACGGCCGACGAGCTGGTGAACGACCTCTCTGAGCGCGAGTTGGCGGATCTCATCTACCAGTACGGTGAAGAGTGGCTGTCGCGCCGGATCGCCCGGGCCATCGTGCAGGCCCGACCGCTGCACACGACGGATGAGCTAGCTGCGGTGGTGGCCCGCGCTGTCAGGCGTCGGGGCAGGATCCACCCCGCCACGAGGACATTCATGGCCTTGCGCATCGCGGTCAATGACGAGTTGAGCGCCCTGAGCAGCGGGCTTGAACAGGCTATTGCCGCGCTGGCCCCTGCGGGCCGCCTGGCCGTTATCAGCTTTCATTCGCTTGAGGACCGCATCGTGAAGAACTGTTTTCGCCAACATGCCAAACCGGCTGAGCAAGGTGTCACGCCCGACTGGAAGATCGTCACGGCCAAGCCCGTCTGTCCCACCCGCGAAGAGCAGCTTGCCAACCCCGCCAGTCGCAGCGCCAAGCTGCGAGTCGGCGAGAAGCTCGCCAGTACCGTATAGAGGTGAATGATGATCCGTAGCCAGAGCCGCACCACCACATTCGCCCATTCTATGCCCGCCGCCGGCACCCTCGTACGGCAGAGCTATCGCCTGGCACTGCCTTCACGCATGTGGCTCTATGTCGCTGCATGCCTGGCCGCCGTAGCAGCCATGGCCTTCCTGCACCTGACCCAGGCCAGCTATGTCGCGGCGCAGGTCGAGCACATGGAGTCGCTTGAGCGTGGCCTCCTCGAGATCAAGCAGCACAACAACGCGCTTCGTTTGCAGATCGCCGAGTACGAGCAAGCTGCTCGCATCAAGCAACGCGCAGCCGCCCTGGGCTTCCGCGAGCCGGAGCGCGTCGAGTATGTCACGGTGACCGTGCCCGCTTCGTACACGTCCATGAAGGGATCAGCATGGGACCCTTCTCAGGCCATGAGCTCACCTTCCTCTCAGCTTCCCCCCTGGTGGATTGCTGCGGTCGGTCAGCTCAGCGCCTGGAACCAACCGCCGGTATTGGCGCCGGCGAACACTGGCCCATAAGGGGTCCGCACACCGTTGAGCAGTTCACCCGAGCTCCAACCATATCGCCGCACCTTCGCCGTCACCCTTGCACTTCTGGGTGTCGTTGCATTAGGTATTGGCAGGCTTACCTTCGTCCAGTTGACAGGCCACTCTGCGGTTGCCTCCAACTCCGCTGACCTGATCACCTTGCCGGCCATGCGCGGCAGCATCTATGACCAGCACGGCTATCTGCTGGCTGCCTCGTCGCTGGTGTACGACATCGGTGCGGTACCGGCGCTCGTGCCCAAGGCGGACAAGGGGGTCGTGGCTGACCGCCTGGCGCCTTTGCTTGGCAAGTCACGCACGGAGCTTTTCGACCTGCTCACCGCCGATGCCACCTTCGTGCAACTGCAGAGGGGCATGCCGGCCGAAATCGCCAAGCAGATCAGCTCCTGGAAAGTTCCGGGACTGCAGTGCGAAAAGCGCTCCAGTCGCAGCTATCCCAACGGCACGCTGGCCTCAGCCGTCACGGGTTTTGTCACCGATGAGGGTCAGGCGGCCTATGGCCTGGAAAGCTACTACGATGAGCAGCTGCGCGGATGCGATGGACGGCGCCAGGCTGCCCAGGATTCGCTTGGCACTTTGACCTATCGCGTGCAGGCGCCCGTCGACGGCGCCGACCTCTACCTCAGCCTGGATCGCAACCTGCAGTATGTCGCCGAGGATGCCCTTGCCCGTGCCGTCGCCTCCAACGACGCCAAGCAAGGCATTGTGGTGGTCATGAACCCGCAGAGCGGGGCCATTCTGGCCATGGCCGTCATGCCCAACTTTGACCCCAACCGGCGGCAGAACGACGATCCGGCCGTCTGGAACAATGCGGCCATCAGTGAGGTATACGAGCCAGGATCTGTGTTCAAGGTGCTGACTATCGCGGCGGCCCTGGATGCGGGCGTGATCACCGCGCAGAGCACCTATTACGATTCGGGCTCCATCACCATCGGCGGCGAGGTAATCAAGAACTCGGACCGCGCAGCCCACGGGGAGACGACGATCGCTGATCTGCTCGCCCACTCGCTCAACGTTGGCGCTGCCCATGTCGCCGGGAGGATGGGTGCCATCAAGTTCTACGAATACGTGCAAGGCTTCGGCTTCACCCGGCTGACTTCCGTTGACCTCGCCTACGAGGCCGCGGGCATTCTGCGCTTGCCCGGCGATCGTGACTGGCATGAGTCCGACCTGGGGACCAACTCTTTTGGTCAGGGCCTCTCGACCACGCCGGTACAGATGCTGGCGGCCATCTCGGCGGTGGCCAACGGCGGCGTGCTGATGCGGCCTTACATCGTGGAGCGCATGGTGCAAGGCGGCAAGGTCATCAACACCGTCCCACAGTCCGTGCGCCGCGTGGTTTCTGCCGAGGCAGCCCGACAGACCACCGATATGTTGGTGGATGCCGTGGATACGGTCATGACCGCGGCGATTGTGCCCGGCTATCGCGTTGCCGGCAAGTCCGGCACTTCTCAGGTGGCCACTCCCTTTGGCTACGATCCGGACCTGACCATCGCTTCCTATGTCGGCTATGTGCCTGCTGGAGCACCACAGCTGGCCATCCTGGTCATTTTGCATCACCCGGTGAAAGAGCAGTGGGGCACTACCGCGGCGGCACCGGTTTTTCGTGAGATCGCTGAACAGGGTCTGACCATGCTTGGCGTGCCCCCCGACAGGGCCCAGGCAGGGCAGACCGCACGATAGGGTAGCAGCGGTGCCACTGGATACGCAGTCGGTGTGGGCTGCGCTGGGGGCTGGCTCCGGCGCTGACCTGCAGCAGCAGGTCGTCGCGAGTGTTGTTGTCGACTCGCGCGAGGCCGTACCTGGCAGCCTGTTCGTGGCCCTTCCGGGCGAGCGTACGGACGGGCACTTGTTCGTAGCTGACGCCTTCCAGCGCGGCGCCCAGTTGGCCATCGTCGAGCGCCCGATCGAAGGTTACATAACGGTAGATACACAGAGACCGTGGCATGAGCAGCCGCAGCTCGCGCGTGAGCTGCGCTTCCCCTGGTGTCTGCAGGTGCCCGATAGCTTGCGTGCTCTGCAGCAGTTGGCGGCCTTTTGGCGCGCGCGCCAGAGTGCCTGTCGGGTGGTGGGCATCACAGGCAGCGTTGGCAAGACGAGCACCAAGGAGCTGGTGGCTGGGGTCCTGGCGCGCCGCTTTCGCACCCTGAAGAGCGAAGGCAACTACAACAACGAGATTGGTCTGCCCTTGACCATGCTCCGCCTCGACTCGACAACCGAGTGGGCGGTGCAGGAGATGGGCATGTACGGTCGCGGGGAGATCGCCCGTCTGGCGGAGATTGCGCAGCCGGAGATTGGCGTGGTCACGAACGTGGGCCACACGCACCTGGAGCGGCTGGGNNGCTGGGCAGCATTGAGGCCATCGCCCTGGCCAAAGCCGAGCTGGTCGAGGCGTTGCCTGCCGATGGCTGGGCAGTCCTGAATGGCGACGATGAGCGTGTACGGGCCATGGCCGCCAGGACCCCCGCCCGCAACATCGTATACTACGGTGAAGGGCCGCACAATGACCTGATGGCCGACGAGCTGCGCAGCCTTGGGCTCGAGGGCATTGGCCTGCGCATGCACTGGCGAGGAGAAACCGTGCATGTCCGGCTGCCACTGCTGGGGCGACACAGCGTCTTTGGTGTCTTGGCCGCCACCGCCGTGGGCCTGGTGCTGGGCTTGCACTGGGAAGAGGTGCTTTCGGGCCTTAAGGACTCGTCTGTGCAGGCACGGCTACTGGTTGTGCCGGGCCTGCATGGCTCTACCATCCTGGATGACACGTACAATGCCAGTCCGGCGTCGGTGATCGCTGCACTCAACTTGCTCGCTGACATGCAGGGTCGCAAGGTGGCCGTGCTGGGTGACATGCTCGAGTTGGGATCGTTCGAGGTCGAGGGGCACCGTCTGGTGGGCCGTCGCGCGGCCGAGGTCGCCGATATACTGCTGACCGTAGGCGAGCGGGCCAGCTCTATCTCGAAAGAAGCTATTGCCGTCGGTATGGCTCCCAACTGCGTTCGCCATGCTCAGGATCTGAACGGGGCGCTCGCACTGATGAAGGACATGCTACAGGCAGGTGATTTTGTGTTGGTCAAGGGTTCGCGCGGCATGGCCATGGATGGCCTCGTAAGCCAACTGGCGCGGGGGGACTGATGGCTGAAGCGCTCCTGTGGGGCACGCTCGCCTTCGCCCTGGCGCTGACGCTTGGCCGTCCGCTCTTGCGTTGGCTGCGCGCGCACCATATCGGCAAGAGCATTCGCCTGGATGGACCCAGCAGTCACCAATCCAAGATTGGCACGCCCACGATGGGCGGGCTGATGATCCTGGCGCCGGTCATCGCGGTCACCCTGCTCACCAATGTGGTGGGACGTTACTCCATCCTGGTGCCGCTGGGGGTCATGGTGGCCTTCGGCTTTCTGGGTGCCTACGACGACCTGCGCGGCATTCATGACCGTCTGGGTGTGGGCATGCTCGCGCGCTTCAAGTTCCCCTGGCAGCTCGCCATCGGCGCTGGGGCGGCGATTGCCCTGCGCTTTGTGCTCGACCTGGGTGGCATGGCGGTGCCCACCTTTCCGCGCGAATTCGACATTTCCTGGCTCTACCTGCCTATCGCGGGGTTCCTGGTCGTCGGCTTTGCCAATGCCGTGAACCTGACCGATGGGTTGGACGGCCTGGCCGGAGGGACTTCGGCCATCGCCTACATTGCGTACGGCGTGATTGCCTTTTTGCAGGGTCAGGTCTATCTATCCACGTTCTGCTTCACAGTCACGGGAGCGATCATGGCTTTCCTGTGGTTCAATGCCCATCCCGCCGAGCTCTTCATGGGCGACGTCGGCTCGCTGGCCCTCGGTGGCACGCTGGCCACCGTGGCCCTGATGACTGAACAGTGGCTGCTGCTGGTCATCGTGGGCGGGGTATTCGTGGCCGAGACGCTCTCGGTCATATTGCAGGTTGCCTACTTTCGCTGGACGCACGGCAAGCGGCTTTTCAAGATGGCGCCGCTGCACCACCATTTTGAGCTTTTGGGCTGGTCAGAGACCCAGACCGTGCAACGCTTTTGGATCATTTCGATTCTCTGCGCGATGGTTGGCATCGCCCTGGCCTTGTGGTGACAGATGGTTAAGGCACAGCATACCGCGGCACAACTGAATTTGCGCGACAGACGCGTGACGGTCCTCGGCCTCGGCCGCGAAGGCACGGCCCTGGTCCGCTTTCTTGTGGCACAAGGCGCGCACGTGCTGGCCACCGACCAGAAGCCGGCCGCCGCGTTGGCGCGCTTCATGCAAGAGCTCGAGGGTCTGCCTGTTCAGCTTGAGCTGGGCGGCCACCCGGCGAGCGTCCTCGATTGTGACCTGCTATTTGTTAGCCCCGGCGTTCCGCTTGATGCGCCCATCCTTCTGCAGGCCCGCCAGCGACGCGTCCTGATGAGCAGCGAAACACGCCTGTTCTGCCGGCTCTGTCCGGCACCGCTCGTCGGCATCACCGGCTCCAGTGGCAAGACCACCACCGCGACCCTGGTGGCCAGGATGGCCGAGGCGAGTGGCCGCCGCACGCACCTGGGCGGCAACATTGGTAGCGCCCTGCTGGGCAGGCTTGCCGACATCGCTGCGGGCGATCTGGTGGTGATGGAGCTCTCCAGCTTCCAGCTCGACTTCTTTGGGCCCGAGTTGCATGCGGAGCCTGGTGGCCAGTGGGTCAGCCCCTTGTTCCCTGCCGATGGCTGCAGTCCAGCAGTGGCCGCGGTGCTGAACATCACCCCCAATCACCTGGACCGCCACCCGACCTTCGCCAGCTATGCAGCGGCCAAGCGTAAAATATTGCTCTACCAGCGCCCCTCTGACGCGGCCGTGCTCAACGAAGATGATCCACTGACGCCCGCGCTGGCCCACGATGTGCGTGGACGCCTGGCCACCTTTAGCCTGAGCAAAACCATGCCAGAAGGTGCCTGCCTGCGCGGTGATGAGCTCGTGCTCCGTCGGGCGGGAACCGATCAACCCCTGTGTCGTGTAGATCAGTTACGCTTGCGCGGCCAGCACAACGTGGCCAATGTCCTGGCTGCCTGTGCGGTTGCGGCGGAGGTTGGCCTCCCCAGGGAGTGTATGGTCGAGGTTGCGCGCACTTTCCAGGGGGTCGAGCACCGCCTGGAGGCCGTCCGAGAGCTTCGAGGTGCCTGGTACTATAACGATTCCATTGCGACATCGCCCGAGCGCGCCATCGCCGCCATGTTGTCCTTCGAGGAGCCCATCGTCCTCCTTGCTGGTGGCCGCGACAAGCACCTGCCCTGGGAGCGTTGGGCAGATGTCGTTGGGCAGCGCGTGCGCGAGGTCATCACCTTCGGCGAAGCTTCGGAGCTGATCTCGGATGCGGTCCGGCGTCTGGGCACGCAAGCCCCGCCTGTCAAGCGGGTGTCCACAGTGGCCGAGGCCGTGCATCAGGCGGCTCGTGACGCTGGAGCAGGCGACGTCGTGCTCTTCTCGCCCGGGGGCACCAGCTTTGATGCCTATCAGGACTATGCCGAGAGGGGCCGTGCCTTCAAAGAACTTGTGGCCGCACTGGGTGAAAGCCAAGTCCAGCCGCTGCCGGACCCGGCCGAGGTGACCCATGCGCGCTAGCAACAAGATGACCATAGACTCGTCTCTGCTTCTAGCGGTCGTTCTGCTGTTGACCCTGGGCTTGCTCATGGTGTACAGCGCCTCTTTCCACCTGCCGACGGTAGGAATGACCGATGATCCGTTGCACTTCCTGAAGCGCCAGACCTACTGGCTGGTCTTTGGTGCGGTGGCCTTGGCCGTTGCCGCGCTGGTGCCCTATCACCTGTGGTTCCGCCTGGCCACGCCGCTGATGGGACTGGGCTTGCTGGCGCTGATAGCCGTACTCTTGCTGGGCACGATCACCAACAACACCCGCAGCTGGTTTGGCAGCGGCTCGATTCAGCCCTCGGAGGCGGCCAAGTTGGCCTTTATCATCTACATCGCGGCCTGGCTGGCCTCCAAGGGCGATAAGGTGCGCGATCTCAGCCTCGGCCTGGTGCCCTTTTCCATTATCCTGGGGTTGGTTACCGGCCTGATCATGCTGCAGCCGGACCGTGGGACGGCGATGGTCGTCGTAGCGATCGCAGTGACCATGTTCTTCGTCTCCGGCGCGGAGCTGCTGCAACTGCTGGTTGGAACCCTGATTGGCGGGGCAGCCCTGGCGGTCGTTCTGCTTCGGTCCGAGCTGGCTCTCGAACGACTCTTGATCTGGTTCCGCTCGGATTCAGATCCATTGGGCGCCGTGTTTCAGGTTCGTGCCGCGGTCAACGCCTTTGCCAGCGGTGGGCTCACCGGCCGCGGGCTGGGAGCAGGTGTACAGAAATTCCTGCCGCCCTTCGTCCATCATTCGGATACAATCTTTGCCGTGATTGGCGAGGAGTTGGGGCTGCTCGGCTGTCTCGTGGTAATTGGCCTCTACCTTTTCATCGCCTACCGCGGCATGATGATCTCGTTTCACGCGCCCGATGGCTTCAGCCAGCTGGTGGCCTTTGGCATCACGGCCTGGTTCATCATCCAGGCCATGGTGCATATCGGCGGCAACACAGGCATGGTGCCCTTCACTGGTATCACCCTACCCTTTATCAGTTATGGTGGTTCGTCGCTGACCATGTGCATGGCGGCGGTGGGTGTGCTCCTCAGCATCTCACGTGTCACCGTAGAAAGGAATGTGCTCGTTGCGGCTTTTGCTCTCAGCCGGCGGAACCGGCGGCCACGTCTATCCAGCGCTAGCCGTGTTAGGCGAGTTCAAAGACGGCGATCCCGCTGACGCGCCAAGACTGGAGGCAGCTCTGTACGTGGGAACTTCCGGGGGCATGGAACAGGCCATTGTGCAGAGGGCTGGTCTGGCCTTCCGCGCTGTCGAAGCAGGCGGGCTGCGCGGCATGCGTCCTGCGGCTATGTTGCGCAGCATGATCGCGCTTGCCCGCGGCGCAGTACAGGCCTGGCGCATCTTGCGTGAGTTTCGCCCGGACGTGGTTCTCGCAACGGGCGGCTATGCCTGCGCGCCGGTGGTGGCCGCAGCATGGCTGCAACGCTGCCCGGTCTTTATCTACCTGCCGGACATCGAGCCGGGCCTGGCCGTCAAGGTGCTGTCGCACCTGGCTCGCCGGGTCGGCGTCTCGTTTGCCGACACGCTGGCCTGCTTCCCGACAGGCAAAGCCGTAGTCACGGGCTATCCCGTGCGCAGTGAGCTGTACTCGCGGGACAAGAGCACAGCCAGGGCGCGTCTGAGCCTGCTGGATGATCTACCGATTGTGCTCGTGCTCGGTGGCAGCCGCGGAGCGCACAGCATCAATGCGGCGCTGAGCCACGATCTCGGGCGCTGGCTGACCATGGCGCAGGTGGTGCACATTGCCGGGCAGCAAGATATCGATTGGCTGATGCAGCACCGCGCTGAGCTGCCCGCGGACTTGCAGCAGCGCTACCATCTCCATGCTTATCTGCATGATGAGATGGTCGATGCGCTGGTCGCCGCCGACCTGGCCGTGGCGCGCGCCGGCGCAGCGACCATGGGCGAGTTCACCGCCGTGGGCGTGCCGAGTGTGTTGGTGCCCTATCCATTCGCCGGACAGCATCAGCATGTGAATGCGGATTTTCTCGTGCGGCACCAGGCGGCTGTGCAACTGAAGGACGAAGAGCTCGCCACTGGCGCCCTCACTCAGACAGTCTTGGACCTGTTGGAAGATGCGCCACGTCGACGCGACATGTCCAGCAACGCTCGGGCACTGGCCAGCCCCAATGCGGCCAGAAACATTGTCGAACAGCTTGCTCTGCTGTCCGGAGGTGCATAATGCCGTCAGGCTTCACTCTGCAGATACCTTACGACCAGCTCCTACTACTGGTGATGGCGCTGTTCATGGGCGTTGGCGCCTTGCGTGGCTGGTACCGCGAATTCATTAGCACGGCGGTATTGGTGGCCCTGGCTGTGTTCTTGATCGAGCCACAGCTTGCCACACCGGTGGTCCGCTACATCTCGGAGCTCTTGCGCATCGTGGTGGCCTTTGTGCGCAGCGGCTTTAGCCTCAACCTGAGCCGCCTGGCTAGTGTGGCTGACGAGACCACGCTGCCCTTCGATGCCAGCAACCCCTACATGTTTTTCATTATCGCTCTGGTCATCTTTGTGCTCGTCTCTTACGCCACAGGCGGCAGCCTCAAGAAGGTCACTGCCCTGAGCCGGCTGCTGGGCGGCTTGCTTGGACTTTTCAATGGCTATTTGGTGATCTCGCTCTTTAAGGAGTACGCCCTCAAGTATTTCCAGAAGGCCTCGCCTGGGCTGGCAGCGGCGGGTACCCCAGGCACGGTCGGCGTCGCGGTGGCCAACCTTCCAGCGACGGGTTTCCTTGGCGGTCGCGGGGGCACGGTCGTCCTGGCATTGCTGGCCCTGATGGTGGGTGTGCTGTTGATCAGCATGATTAGCAACCACCCCATCGGCAAGAGGTGATATGCCTTTAGCGCATCTGCGTGACGCAAAGCATATCCATCTGATTGGCATCGGCGGAGCAGGCCTCAGCGCCATCGCTCGGGTGTTGCACGCTGCCGGCCATGTCGTTTCGGGCTCTGACGCGCAACCATCGGCGATTGCCGATCAGCTGCGGCGTCTGGGCCTGCAGGTCAGCGTGGGCCACCGTGCCGAAAACATAGTCGGGGCAGATCTTGTTGTCATCTCCTCCGCCATCCCAGCGGACAATGTGGAGCGCGTTGCCGCAGAACAGGCGGGCATTCCGGTGCTCAAGCGCACCCAAATCCTGGGTGAGATGATGGACGCCAAGGTCGGCATCGCCGTGGCCGGCACGCATGGCAAGACCACCACCACCGCCATGATTGCGACATGTCTCACAGACGCGGGTCTTGATCCTTCCTTTGTGATCGGCGGTACCTCCAAGAATCTGGGTACCAACGCCCACGCCGGTAAAGGAATTTATTTTGTGATCGAAGCCGATGAGTA
>DIVN01000144.1 GCA_002435875.1 Anaerolineales bacterium UBA6131 | reverse complement strand
GAAACCGGATGCTTTTCTCCAGAGGTATGGACTGCACGGTCGCCGGGTCATTCTCTATGTGGGACGAATGGCCGGCAACAAACGCATTGATCTTCTGGTAGAGGCCCTGGCGCGGGTGCGGCAAGAGTTGCCGAATGCTGCACTCCTCTTGGTCGGGGACGACCGCGGGAATCCAGCAATACAGGATGCTGTTGCAGAGGCGCGGAGTCGAGCGGCAGAGTTGGGTGTGACTGCCCACGTGATCTTCGCCGGCATGGTGGACGACCTGTCTCTGTACTATAACCTTGCAGACGTGTACGCTAGTGCCAGCGAGCACGAGGGCTTTGGCGTACCTTTGCTTGAGGCCATGGCCTCAGGCGTGCCCATAGTCGCCAGCAAGGCTACTGCCCACCCCTGGACCGTCGGCGATGCTGGATTGTTGGCAGAAGCGGGGAATGCATCCGACATGGCAGAGAAGCTGGTTCAGGTGCTGACAGACGAGGTTCTTTGCGGTGACCTGGTCCAGCGGGGTCTAGAGCGAGCCAGGGAGTTCTCTCTCGAGTGCTACGATGCAGGTTGGGCCAAGATAGTAAGCGAGGCAACTGCCTGGCTACCCAATCATCCCTATCCGCGCCTGCGGCCCATGCACCTACGGCTGGGTGAGCAACAGCCGCCAACCGGCGCAACAGTGCACGGAGAGACTCTTGACGGGCTGCGGGAATCGGCGGACATCATGTTGCGTAATTATGTGGTCCGCTCTGGGGTGCCTGTGTTGGGTCAGCTGATAGTATGGGTGCGGCGCAATCTCACATCGCACTTACGGGAGCCTTACCTGGATCCCACCCTGGAAAGACAGGTGGCACTCAACCATCGGCTCGTGCGCACCTTGGAGTCGCTTTCGACGCGGGTGAAGGGAAGTGAGGCACAGCAGGCGCGTATGGAGAAGCGTTTGGAACTACTGTCCGCGCAGGTGGCACTTGCGGAGATCAGGGCGGAGCAGTCTTCGGACAGTGGGCACCTGGCTGAGCTGACCCAGCGCATCGAAGACCTGCGGCGGGACTTGCAGGAAGGCTCACTGTCTCCTTCGAAGGAGACTTGAGGCCAGCGATCCTACGACAGGTCGTGGAGCTCCTTGCGCTAGCCTGCTTGGCTCCCTCTGTACAAAGGCCTTTGCAGTGCTCTTGCGTGCACGCTCGTTGCGCTGTGGCTTCGCTTCCCCAGGTCCTTGCCAGGATGTGGCCCAGCCCTAGCGAGACTGCGATGCCCTGGTTCTACCAGGCCAAGTCCGTCCGAGTCTGCCTCAGGGAGGCCATTGGCAAGCCAGCCAGAGTGGATGGCGACGCCCGACCATCTCCCACTTCCATAGCGAGTCACCCTTTGGGGGTCAAGAGTGAATGGTGGATGATTCAGTTGATATCTGGCAACACGCACAACCGCACAGTCCGGACGTGAGCGCGCGCGAGTGGGGAGCTGGCCCTTGGCGTCGGTAATCTTCGCCCTGCGCGTGGGCGTAGCACTGACCGCAATGCTGACTCTGCCCGGTCTGCTGGCGCTGACCTGCGGCTCTATATGGGAAGAATGGCGCGGATTACAGCGTTGGATCGTGGCGGTGAGCCTTAGCATCGCCTTCTATCCCATCTTCTTTTACTGGACACGATCTGCAGTACCTCTGCTGACCCTGGGGCCTTACAAAATGTCAGCCTTGCTCCTCTTGTGTGCGGCGCTGCTGGGTTGGCGTCTCAAGGAGCGGTGGCGTGACCTTTTCGACTTGGATCAGCTCGAGTGGGTAGCGGTTGGCATCTTTGCCATGACCCTATTCTCACGCTTCTGGATGATCCGCGGCCTTCCTTATCCCGCCTGGTCCGATTCGCTGCACCATACGCTGTTAACCGAGCTGACCGCACGGCAGGGGCGCCTCCCGCTAACGATGGAGCCATACTTTCCTATCAACCTTGCTGACTACCACCTGGGTTTGTATGCACTCAGCGGTACGCTGCAGTGGCTGGCACGTATCCCTGCACATTCGGCTCTCTTGGTGGTTTCTCAGGTTCTCAACGCGTTGTGTGTAGCTGGCGTCTATTTGGTTGTCGATCGCAAAGCAAATCGACGCGGGGCGCTGATTGGCGCTGTCGTTGTTGGTCTGCTCTCGCATCAACCAGCGTTCTACGTCAACTGGGGCCGTTTCACTCAGCTTTCGAGTCAGACAGTGCTGTTCGCGGCCTGGCTGGTGACTTGGGAAGCGTTGCGCTGCGCGCAACGCTGGTGGCCCCTGGCCAAGTTCAAAGTCGTCTGGTATGCGGTTCTGGCCGCAGTTCTCTCTGCAGCAGTGTTCTTGCTCCACTTTCGTGTGGCTGTCTTCTACCTGCCTTTGCTGGTATCGGCTATCGCTTGGGAGCTGTACAGAAGCAAGCGTTCGAAGGTCCTCCGTCCACTCCTGGTCGGTATGGTTCTGGTAGGTGCACTGGGAGCGCTGGCCGCTGCTCCCGGGGCCTGGAGCATGATTGTGGCCATTGCTGCCAAACTGACTCAGAGTGCTGCGTCACAGACCACCGCAGCGACAGTGCAGTCAGACTACTTTAAGTTCGACTGGAAGACGGTGCCAATTCTGGTTGCACCGGCCTGTGTGTTGGCACTCGCCGCTCTGGCAACCGCTTGGGGAGCCTATCGCAAGATCAAGTTGGTCGTACTGTCAGCGCTCTGGGCAGCAGTGCTCCTCCTGATGGGCAATGCCTACCGCCTTGGAGTGCCGATTCTGAATGTAACCAACCTGGGCGCGGTCTTGATCATGCTCTATCTACCCATCGGACTTGTGATTGGCGCGGGAGGTGCAGATCTGCTGCAGACGCTTGTATGCGGCAGCCAACAGAGGCTCTCCCGTGTGACCTTGGCGCTGGTAGTCGCCACAGGATTCGTGGGCGCTCATCTGCGAACTCTGGACATCGAGCCTTTCCGCTACTTTGTTACGCAAGAAGATGCCCTGGCCATGAACTGGATTGCCGATAACACGCCGCCGGATGCACTGTTCGCCGTGAACACGTATTTCTGGTTTGACGAGTATCCACACGGCACCGACGCAGGGTACTGGATCCCTTACTTCAGCAATCGACAGATGACCTCAGGCGTGATGCTATTGTCTTTGGCACCTCCCGAGTATCGCAGCCACGTTGTGCGCATGTCCAAGGCTGCCGAACAGCTCGCGGTGGACGGCTCCTCGCTGAGCGAGCTGCAGGCCCTCGGCGTGGATTACGTTTATGTTGGTGCGCGGGGCGACTTTTCAGGAGATGAGTTGAACCTGGACGAGTTGGCCAAGTCGCCTGATCTCGAGCTGGTGTATCGGACACCCCATGTCGGTATTCTGCGCATAGAGGTTACGGGCGATTAGGCATAGTCTTCCGCACTCTGCATTCCTGTTGGGCGGTAGCGATGGAGGCCTACACCTGAGAGTACTGTGGAGTACGCCTACATATGCTCCTTTCGTCGGCGGCACTAGAGTCTTTGTCGAGAACATGGCCAGACGACTCGCTGCCGATGGCCATGAGGTGGCGGTCATCACCACGAATGCGCGTGAGGCGAGGGACTTTTGGCGCCCTGCTGGGTCACAGTCGCGTGCGCTTGCCACTCGTGAGATGATGGACCAAGTATCGGTTGAGAGGAGTAGCCTCTTTTATCCGCAGCCCTCACCGTACGTCTTTGGCATACTGCGTCGGATGGGTGTCTTGCTTCAGCTTGCACGCGTTCCTTCTGCACTGGCCAAACCGGTGCAGCGAAAGATCGCGCACTGGATGCCGCCGCTACATGGATTCTCCCAGGCCGCATACAGCAAGGCCTCGCAGGTGGATCTGATCCAGGCAGTGGATGCCAGTTGGGATGGGCTGCTGATGGCATCGGCGGCTGCGGCTGAAGCACATGGCAAGCCCCTCGTTGTCGTTCCCTTCATGCATACTGGCACGCCTACCATCCGTGCGCACTACCAGATGGCCCATCAGGTAGAGGTGTATCACAAGGCGCGTGTTGTGGTGGCACTTTCGGAAGGCGAGGCCGCCGCATATCAAGCGCTGGGAGTGCCATCTGAGCGCGTGCATGTCATTCCGATGGGTATAGAGTTGGTGGCTGAGCTTCCCAAACCTTCAGAAGTTCAAAGCTTCAGAGAGAAGCATGGCCTTGGCGATCATGTAGTTGCTTTCGTCGGGGCCAATACTGCTGACAAGGGCGCCTTGACCCTCGTGGAAGCGATACTTCGGTTAAACCAGGAGGGCACACCCGTTGATGCCGTCTTCATCGGCCCCAATGCCCAGGATTTCTTGGGCAAACTTCGTTCTCAGTTTGCAGAAGACTCAATGATCACAGAACGCGTGCGCATTTGGGGCGTGGTTGATGACAGCACCAAGCACCTGCTTCTGGAGTGCTGCGATCTGGTGGCCCTGCCCAGTCAGGTGGAGACGTTTGGTATGGTGTTCCTCGAAGCATGGCAGCATGGCAAGCCCGTGGTCGGCTGCAACGTGGGCGGGATTCCCGAGCTGGTAAGCGATGAGGAGACGGGCCTTTTGGTTCCCTATGGCGATGTTTCTGCTTTGGCAGCCGCAATTCGTCGCTTGCTCGTCACGCCGGAGTTGGCCCAACGCATCGGTAACGCGGGGCGCACCAAGTTGCCGCAGTACAGCTGGGATCGCACCTACAGACAACTCCTCGAGATCTACGAGGGGGCATTGAGCGGGCCGTTATGAGGATTATGTTTCTGGTGCACCAATATGTGCCCTCGCACGTCGGAGGAACCGAAATCTATACTCGGTCCGTTGCGCTCGGCCTGAGCCAGCGAGGCCATGAGACTTGTGTGGTTCACCGCGAGGCTGGCCCCGGCGTTGGCTTTGAGTACGGCGGCGAGCAGAGTGCCTTGACTATCGCGATGTGGTCTGGGACCAGCAGTCCAAGCGCACGATTTCTATCAACCTTTTCTGACAAGGGCCTTGAAAGGGCGTTTTCGATGGTACTGGAGCAACAGCGACCCGACCTGGTCCATATCCAGCACCTCATGGGCTTCCCCGTAGCATGTGCACAACAACTGTACGAGCACAAGATTCCAGTGGTAATAACGTTGCATGACTACTGGTGGATCTGTGCTAATGCGCAGCTTTTCACCAACTATGGCAAAGAGCTCTGCCAGGGCCCGCTGGCCTATCTGAACTGCGCATGCTGTGCATTGGCCCGTCACGCAGGCTGGCCATCAGGTCCCAGCGGGCGAGATTGGTGGCAATGGCCTACAATCCCGGCAGTAGCTACATTGATGGCCTGGCGCGGGCGTCGACTGCGTTCGGTGTTGAGCCAGGCCAGTCGGCTGATCGCCCCATCGCGATTTGTGAAAGAGTGGTACTGCTCGCAAGGTTTGCCGCAAGCGCGCATTCAGTTGTTGCCGCACGGTCTGGACCCCTCGGGGCCAGTTCGGGCTCACGCACAGCCTGGAGTCCTTCGCCTGGCCTGTATTGGAGGGCTATCATTCCAGAAGGGCGTGCATGTCTTGGTGGAAGCAATGGGTGGAGTCAAGGGTGTTGAGCTCAGCATCGCTGGCGACGAGGCCTTTGACCCGGTCTATGTAGCACAATTGCGTGCTCTGGCCTCCACCAACGTCCGCTTCCTCGGTCGACTGGATCGACAGCAAGTTGGGGAGCTCCTGTCGAGGGTTGACGCGGTCGCCGTCCCCTCGCTGTGGCCCGAGACCTTCTCTCTCATTGTGCACGAGGCATTCGCGGCGGGGAAGGTTGTTTTGGCATCCAGGATCGGTGCCCTCTGTGACGCTGTGCAGGATGGCGAGAATGGCTTGCTTCTCACACCGGACAACGTCGCCGCCTGGCGAGATGGAGTGCAGCGCCTGGTTGATGAGCCTGCTTTGCTCCTGCATCTGCGAGAGAATGTCCGATCGCCCGCGGGTATGCAAGCTCATCTTGAGCGCCTCGAGGAGATCTACAGCGAGTGTTTGTCGGAGCGCAACAGTTCATCTCATTTTAGGTGACATAAGTAAGCGCAACAGCTAGCCGCGGATCTGTAAGTCTGGTGTTCAAGGGTAATCATAAGCATGCGCATCGTCCTTGTTGTGCACAAGTTCCCTCCGGAAAGTATCGGAGGGGTAGAGACCTACTCCTGGAGCCTTGGCCGTGCCCTCGCGCAAATGGGCCACGAGGTTGTGGTTTTCTATCCTTTGCAGGGCATCTCCAGCGCGGACTCTCGCGCTGAGCGCGACGGCCTGTGCCTCTGGCGTGCACCTCTGTCAAAGGACCGTGCCTCTGAGTCGCCGATTCTGCAGTTCTGGCACACGTTCCGCGATGTCGGGATTGAGAACCGCTTCGTCCAGCTCCTGCGGGAGGCAAAGCCGGAAGTAGTACATTTTCAGCATGTTCAGGGTGTTTCAGCTAGGTTGATTGATCTGGCCAGGCATCTGCCTCGCCTAGTGACGCTGCACGACTACTGGTTCTTCTGTGCAAACAGCCAGCTGTTGCGGCCAGACGGATCAGTCTGCGCAGGACCCCGCTGGGGGTGGAACTGCGTCGACTGCCTGACGATTCGCCCACGCCTTCGCAACTGGCGTAGACTACGGCCTCTGGTGGCTCTGCCCTTGTTGTATCGCAACTGCTACTTGCGCCAGGTGGTACAGTCAGTGCCCCTGTTTCTGGCGCCCAGTGACTTCCTGCGGCATCAGTATCTCCAGCAAGGCTTCGACAGCCAGCGGATCCGCAAGATTGAGCTGGGATTGGACTCGGCACGACTATCCACCGCAGGGTCTGAGGGTGCGATCGTGCACGCCTCTTCATTGCCTGGGGTAGCCGCAGTAAGGTCAGGATTGCGCTTTGGCTTCTTGGGTGCCCTGGCGCCACACAAGGGAGTCCACGTTCTGATCGAAGCGTTCAACCAGCTGCCTCAACAGGCGACACTCACGTTGTACGGTAATGAGCAGTTCTTTCCAGAGTATGTGGCGCGCCTAAAGTCGATAGCAGTACATCCAGGAATCCGTTTCGCCGGATCTGTGGATCACCAAATGGTTGGTGCTGCATTGCAGAACATGGATTGCCTGATCGTGCCCTCGGTCTGGTACGAGAACTCGCCTGTAGTGATTCAGGAAGCGTATGCTGCCGGTGTACCAGTGGTGGCCAGCCGCCTGGGTGCGCTTGCGGAGAAGGTAACCGATGGGGAGACAGGATGTCTGTTCGCACCAGGTGATAGTGCTGACCTCACCCGTGTAATGCAAGAGTTGATTGAGCGGCCCGAGCTTTTGCCTAGGTGGCGCAACAACCTTCGCCCTCCCACAACCATTGAGGAACATGCGAGACAGCTCCTGGAGACTTATCGGCAACTACAGGGGTGAACTGACCGATACGATCGCCGGTGTCTGCTTGGGCCAGGGCTACATTCCACCAACTCGATTCTGGATACTGGAGGGATTCATGAGAGAGTGTTCATTTGCGATGATCGGCGTTGGGAACATCGGCCGCCGATTTCTAGAGATCATGAGCGAAAAGGAGCAGACCCTCGCTGAGCGCTTTGGCCTGCGTCTACATCTTGTAGCTGTTGCAGATTCTGCAGGAGCGGCACTCTGCGAGGCTGGGTTGAGCGCAGAGCGCATAATCGCCCTGAAGAAAGGTGGGGCCTCGGTCGCAGGCTACCCCGACTGCGGCAGGCGCGGCATGGGGGCAGCAGAAGCACTTGAGCGCAGCGGAGCCGACATGCTGGTGGAGCTATCGCCCACCAATTTGCAGCACGGCGAGCCGGGATTGGCCTCCATTGTCTGGGCGCTTGAACACCGGATGGATGTTGTTACCGCCAATAAGGGCCCCTTGGTGCTGGAATACCAGCGGCTTGCCCACATAGCCGTGCAGAACGGAAGATCCTTGTTGTTCAGTGGCGCGGTTGCTGGGGGCTTGCCGACGGTCAACATTGGGCGGAGGGACTTGGTCGGTGCCCATGTACAGCGTGTGGAGGGCGTGTTCAACACTACAACCAACTATATCCTCACACGCATGGCTGACGACGGTCTCTCATTCGGGGAGGCCTTGAGCGAGGCCCAGGCTTGCGGGGTAGCAGAGGCAAACCCCAGTCTCGATATCGATGGCTGGGATGCAGCCAACAAGCTGGTGATCCTGGCCAATAGCGTGCTGGGCATGCCTGCGCGGCTGGGCGACGTGACTGTACATGGCATCCGCGACGTACAACTTGAGGACTTGATCCGTGCCAAGCAGCAGGGCAATGCCATCAAACTACTGGTCTCTGCGGTATCAGAGGGAAGCAGCTACCGACTGTCGGTTGGCCCAACCGAGTTGCCCGGCCACCACCCCCTAGCCAGGCTGACTCGATGGCAAATGGCAGTCGTCTATCATACAGATATCATGGGCACCATAGCGGCGATTATCGACGATGAAGGCACTACTGCCACAGCCGGTGCGGTTTTGCGTGATGTGATCAATACGCTGAATCGCCGTGATGAAACAAGGGTCAAACGGGGCGTTGCATAGACGGCACCGGAATCAACACCCTGGATGTCAGCATCGATGCAAGAGCGCCCCCCCGGTACTCAAGCGAAAGTGATGGTTGCGTGCCAGGCAGCTTGCCGGGATTCCACTGATTGCATCGCGTCCACTTGAAGAAGAGGCGCAGCTCCGACGCAATCAGCCTTATAGAAGGGGGCGCTCCGCAACCCACGGGATGGGCGTTGGGTGGGCATGGCTCATGCCAGGCCCACTAGAGACTTGACCTCGTTGAGCGTGCTCTCAGCGATCGTCGTGGCACGCCTTGCCCCATCCCGCAAGACGTCCCAGACCATATCGGGGTCACGGAGCAGCTCCGCCCTACGCTCTCGGAACGGAGCCAAGTAACGAATCAGGTCCTCAGCGAACTGCCGTTTGTGTGCTACGCAGCCGATGGTGGCCTCTCGGCAGCCCTGCTCGATCTGCAACATGGATGTCTGATCCGCAGAGATGATCTTGTGCAGCGCCATGACGTTGCAGATCTCGGGGTGGCCGGGGTCGGTCTTTAGTCGCCGGGCCGGGTCAGTGACCATCGTCATTACTCTCTGGCGTATCTCCTCCGGCGGTGCGGCGAGTTCTAGCTGGTTGTCCAGTGACTTGCTCATTTTGTTCGCGCCATCAAGCCCCATGATGCGCGGCGTGTCCGTCAGCTTTGCCTGGGGCTCAACAAGCACTTTGCCGAACTGAGAGTTGAAGCGTCGAACGATCTCACGTGTGAATTCCAGGTGTGGGAGTTGATCGTCACCCACGGGTACCACATCGGCCTTATACAGCGCGATATCTGCAGCCATAAGCACTGGATACCCCAATAGCCCGTAGTTCACGTTGTCTGGCTGCTGACGCACCTTCTCTTTGAAAGTAGGTAAGCGTGCGAGCCAGCCCATAGGCGTTACCATAGACAGGAGGGTGTGCAATACGGTCACCTGCGGAACATGCGATTGCACAAACACAATGCTCTGTTGCGGATCCATCCCTGCCGCCAGCCAGTCAAGAGCCATTTCATAGGTGTTCTGTTTGAGCTGATCCGTCTCACGCAGGGTAGTCAATGCATGCAAGTCAACGACACAGTAGACGCAGTCATAGTCCCGCTGAAGTGCCACATAGTTCTTGATAGCGCCAAAGTAGTTGCCGAGGTGTTGCCGCCCTGTAGGGCGAGCTCCCGAGAAAACCCTTCCCATCTTCATTGCCGACTCAACTCCTTTCATCAATAGAGTTTAGCTCACGATAGGAGAAAACGGCAAAGCTTCGCGCCCCCCACGCTGTCAAGCCTCCTGGGTCACGTAGTATCATGCGCCCTCCCACTATCGACGATGGTCCCCTGGCTGTAGGTTTGACAAAATGGCTTTCACATGGCTATAATTCGTATATGGGCGAATAGCTCAGTTGGCAGAGCGTCTGACTTACATTCAGAAGGTCACAGGTTCGAGTCCTGTCTCGCCCATGTTGCAGGTGATCGGAGATGTCTTCACTACCGCGGGTGCTTCGGCGCTTGTAGCCTCTGCTGTGGCTGGTTGGCATCATGTCCACCCTTCGTTTCAAGGCGCCGGCTGCAAGGGAGGCACCAGAAGACCGCATGGGTTTCAACATTGGCGCTTTGTTCCGGCATAGCAAAGTTTGGCCTGTAGGTGCACGAGTTACGATCAGGGCAGCGACAGGCCTCAATGATGTGATTTCCAACGGTGTTCGTCAGGAGGGGGGAGACAGGCGATCCCCAACTCAAGACAGACCGGAGATGCTCCCGAGTTCGGCGATTTGGCTTCCCGACGTGGCTTGATATTCGGCACGGCGGGCATTCCCAGGACCGCAAGGAAGCCCAGCAGCGTGATTGGGATTGCTCGCTTGCGTGATCTTGGGCTGGACGCTATGGAGCTCGAGTTCGTGCAGCGAGTCTCCATGGGCGAGAAGTATGCTCGCTTGGTACGCCAGATCTCGCTGGAGAAGCATGTTCGCCTCAGCGCGCATGCTCCTTACTATATCAACCTAAACTCAAGAGACCCAGAGACGATAGAGGCAAGCTCTGCACGATTGTTGCAGGCAGCTCGGGCAACTGCATGGTGCGGAGCGCACAATGTTGTGTTCCATGCTGCCTACTACCACGGTGATGAGCCAGCAGTCGTTCACCAACGTGTAAAGCAGTATTTGCTGGATCTTATGGGAAAGCTGCATGCCGAGCGGTTGCCGGTTTGTCTGCGCCCCGAGACCGCAGGGCGGGCCAGTCAGTTCGGTAGCCTGGAGGAGGTTCTGCGGCTTTGCAGCGAGATCAGGGATGTCAAGCCATGCATTGATATTGGGCATCTGCACGCACGCAGCGGTGGCATGATGAACACTTATGTGGATTTCACTGCGCTGTTGCAGCAGATACAGGATTATCTTGGAAGCTCGGCCTTGCAGGAACTGCACGTGCACTTCCAGGGCATGGAGTACAGCGACAAGGGAGAACGCAGGCATCTTCCGCTCAGAGAATCTGACGCTCGTGTGCAGGAGCTAATGCAGGCATTCGTGGACTGGAATGTCAGCGGAACTGTGATTTGTGAGAGCCCCCTACTCGAGGAAGATGCCTTGCTCCTACAGGAAACCTACAGCAAACTCGTCAGGGTGAAAGCCTGATTCGCTTGTTGGGTACCAGTTTGGGTCGATAGACATTTGGAGGACTAGTGGCCATTCAACGCACAAGACGTACACAGACAGCCGACTACTGGCTGAAGGAATTCGCCGTCAAGAAGGATGATATCGAGCAGATCTACGAGTGGCTCTTGGAGCAGAACCAGCCGCGCAGCATCGACGAGCTTACCATCCAGCTGATTAGTTCCCGCTGCCAGAAGGAAGAGGAGACGCTGCTTAAGAGGACCGATCAGGGATCAATCTACCAACCCCAGGAGAGATTCGAGATCGGCCAGCGGGTGGTCTTCCCGGCCATAGATTACTCTGCCGGGCAGGTCATCGGCGTTCGTGATGGCGAGAATGTGCGTTATGCACCCTTCTCCGTTATTCAGGTCCAGATGGATGGTTCGGATGGAGTGATTCGAGAGTTCGCGATGGGGTTTGACCAGGATCATGTCCTTAACCGCCACGCGATCTTGGCAGAGGACGCTGGAGATCGGGTCCCCGCGGAACGCCTACATGAGGAGTACGGACCCCATGTACGAGACCAGCTCGTTGAAGCCCTCGCGCAGAATGATGACTTTGTGCAGTTCGGGCAACAATGGTTCCTGCGGGGCCTTGTTCCGGAAGTGACCCCGTTTCACCTCAACATTGCCGAGGCGATGATCGACGAGCGCGGGCATCCCTTGACCGTGTCAGAATTGTTGAAAGAAGTGGGCTTGGCCGACTCAAAAGAGTCCATCCAGGCCTATGCCCTGAACAGTGCTCTGCGTCGCGATGGCCGTTTCGAAGAGACCAACCTGTCCGGCGAGCCTACCTGGTATTTGAGTGCTCTGATTCCCGAGGCGGTCCGCACCAAACCGATCCATCTGGTACCGATGCACAAGGCGCATGGTGGTGAGTGGTTGAACCGCGAACTGCATGATTTTGCTCGCGAGATACGAGATGAGGAGGACGACCTGGGCCTAGAGGCCCCTCTTGGGGGTGCGCCTGGCCACAGTGTCGAATACATCCTAACCTATCCTCATCGGCGTGAGGGCACGATCCCTCTGAATAACCGTGGTTTGTTTATGCTGCGTGAGCGCCCTGCCGATCGGTTCCTGGTCACGTTCATTGATGAGCAGAATCATCAGCAGTTTCGGGGATGGATGCTCCCTGGAGAGCGTTATGCATGGGGTCTTGGCGAATGGTATCAGCAGCACGAGATTCCAATCGGCGGGGTAGTGAAAATCCAGAGCGATGATGATCCTTTTGCCTTCCACGTGATATTCGAGAAGGGACGACGTCGCACCGAATGGATACGTGAAGCCAAGGTGATCAATGATCGACTTACATTCAGCATGCAACGAAAGGCTCTTGTTGGCCAGTGTGACAAATATGTCTTGCTGGATGAGGGGCAATCCTCAGCACTTGAGTCACTGTGGAGCGGGGCGGGTACGTCTGCTCCTGGCCTCTTTGAGCATATCACCCAATTGTTCCCCGAGCTAGCCAAGCTTAGCGGCCAGGGGTTGGTACATGCCAAGACACTGTATTCTGCCGTCAACTTGACCAGACGCTCTTCAGCAGTCCCCATCTTTGCTGAGCTGACCCGTCATGCATGCTTCGATCCAGTTGGAGATGGCAATTGGGTGTATGACGACTCACTACGGGATGTGCTCTACACGACTGCTGACCAGATGAGGCAGCGCGCTCGTTCGCGACGTCAGGATGTCATTGTAGACCACGTGCAAG
Organism: Anaerolineales bacterium UBA6131; assembly: GCA_002435875.1. Lineage (GTDB taxonomy): Bacteria > Chloroflexota > Anaerolineae > UBA2200 > UBA2200 > UBA6131. The sequence goes on along the minus strand of DIVN01000144.1, from coordinate 6,469 downwards.
AATATGTTGCCAATGATGAGGTTCAGAGCCAATGAGAGCAGCCCGTCCAACTGTTGAGACCAAGTTTCACATTGACTTTGCTTGGTGGGAAAGGCAGAACCGAAGCCCCCGGATTCATATGCTGGAGTATCTGTGCGCGGAATGTCGAGAGAGCCTCGGGGCGCAGACGCAGGCCGTCATGATAGACATGGTTGACCCTGAAACAGCAGAGGTGACCCGTGTCGACTCTGTCTGGGAGGCGATCCGTGCTTGCTGTAGCACCAAGCCTGGCTATGTCTCCGAAGACACGCCTGTCTTGGATAGTATCTTCCGACTCTTCTTGGCAAACGGCAACAAGCCTCTATCAGCGCAGGAGCTGTACGAACAGCTTGACAAGCGCCCCCCGGAGACCATCCTCCGCGTTCTGACCAAGGGTTCTGTGCATCTCGGCATTAGGCCAGTGTGAGCCAGGGCGCCGTGCTAGATTGGTGTCTCGCGCGCATTGTCGGGCCTGCACCATGTTGCTCTTGCTTACCGGACCGTATCCTGCCGTAGGGTAAGATGGTGGGGAAGCGCGCAATCGCTCTATCCGATAGGCTGGCCTACTACCTGCTGAAAGGGATTAACAAAGCAATCCGCGATTACCACATGATCGCCGATGGCGACCGCATTGCCGTGGCAGTCTCTGGTGGGAAAGACAGCCTGACATTATTGCACTTGCTACGTCTGCGACAGCGAAGCACTCCTGGCTTCTATGAGACGGTAGCTCTGCACCTTGTTCGGTGCCGGCCCGACGGTGTGCCATGCGCCAGTGTGTGCCAATTGGAGGAGCTGGAAGCTTATATGCAGTCGCTGGGACAAGCCTACGTCGTTCGAAACGTCCAGGTCGATGACGATGACGGTTGCTTTCGCTGCGCGCGCCTTCGACGCCGGGCTCTCTTCACTGCAGCCACAGAACTGGGCTGCAACAAGCTTGCGCTCGGGCACCACGCCGATGATGCGGCAGAGACAACTCTACTAAATCTCTTCTTTCATGGTACGGCCGAGACCATGCAGCCTAGCCGCACATTTTTCGATGGGCAGCTGCTACTCATTCGCCCCATGATCTACCTGCAGGAGAAGGAGATCACCCGCTTCGCAGCGACGCAGCCCTTCCCCAAGGTAGAGCAACGCTGTCCAAACAGCGTCACATCTCGTCGTGCACTGGTCAAGGCGCTCATTGCCTCGGTTGAGTCGGAGTACCCCAAGGTCAAGATCAATCTCTTCCGCGCTGGATTGCGAGAAAACCAGGAGACGGCTGACCCTGGATCGGATCGTACGGCATGAGTCCCAAGGTCAGGGAGATTGGGTGCGTGTGCATTCGCAGACAATCCGCCGCGCCTGCAGACGATTTGCTGTAGGCGGCAAGACGTGAAGGAGCCGACGGCAGTGCAAAACGAGCAACGCGATCGCTTGCTGGCTAGTGCGCTCTGGGGTTGCGTAGCAGCTGCAGGACAGCACACGATGCTTTTCCTCAGTGTCGTGGGTCGCATCCATGTTGAGTTCGCTAGCGGGGCACCCGTTTTCTGGATGGTTCCCCGCGGTCCAGTCCATTTGACCAAGGATAGCGCGCTCACCACAGTCTGGGTCTTGACTCTGCTCTATGGCCTGCTGGTTTTCGTTTTGGCCTATCGCCGGCCCAACCCTGATGAGCGTGTCTGGGCAGTGACTAGGGTAGTCGGCGTGATCTTTGCAGTCGCACTGGCCCTTGCAGAACCGCTATGGGGCCTGGTTGGTTTCGCTGATGTGGTGGGGATGGAGATCCTTAGGCGCTTGGCTGCCGGCAGACAAAGAGCAAGTTGAGAGCGCTGGTCAGCGCATGGCGTAGAGGACCCCGGAAGCAGACGAGGGGGCTGTCTCAGGTGAGACAGCCCCCTCGCAATTCGCCAACGTGCTGTCAACCCCGCGAGGATTTGGCACACTCGATGCATAGGTGTGCCAGCGGAACGATCTCCAGGCGTTCGGGGTCAATGGGCTTGCCACATCGTTCGCAAACTCCATAGTTGCCATCGGCCAGTCGCTGCAGCGCATGACGGATGGTCCCGACCTTTTGCTGTGCCTGCTGTCGCAAGGCGAGAGTGAATTCCCAATCATAGATTGCAGGATCACCCTTACCCGGCCCGTACTCGGCCTTCTGCTCAAGCCGTTCGTCGAGTTTCTTGAGCTCCTGCAACGCTTGCTGCAGCTCTGTCTCCAGTTTTGCTTTCATGGGATTCGCCATGGTTCGTGTGTGATCTTGTCGTGTGCAGTCCGTACCCAAGGCAGCTTTCGGAATGTGCAGAGGTTACGGACGGCGAGACGCTATCAGGCATCCTCTCCCGATGTCGACGCTGGCGTGTCTGGCGTTGGCGAGGCACCGAGTTCCTCGTCAGTGCTGGGCGCCTCTTCGTCCGGGATGTCCTGATCCGTGGCTGCCAACAACGATGGTTCAGGCTGGGTGAGATCCGGGGTATAGACATCCGGAACTTCGCCCGGGGCAAGGGGCTCTTCGGGTTCTTCGGTCGTTGCCTGGTGATCCCTTTGCCATTGATACCAATCATCTTCCGAGACGCGCTTGAGGCTTAGGCCCATCCGTCTGCGGCGAGCATCTATCTTCACTACGACCAGAGGGAAGATTGCGCCTCGCGAGACAACCTCACTGGGATGCGTTGGCGGTATCTCAGCCAACTCCGAGATATGAATCAGTCCCTCGATTCCGTCATCGAGGACGGCGAAGGCCCCAAAATCGGCCAATTTGGTGACCAAACCAGCCACCAGTTGACCGACGTGATATTTCTGCTCCACCTGCTCCCACGGATCCTCTTCCAACATACGCAGGCTCAGCCCGATACGTTTGTGTTCTCTATCGACGCGCAGCACATAGGCATCTACTTCTTGGCCGATGTTGACGAGCTCACTTGGGTGGTCGGCACGGCGCCAAGACAGCTCGGAGATGTGCACAAGACCATCAGTGCCCCCGATGTCCACGAATACCCCAAAATCACAGATGTTGCTAACCACACCGTGTACGCGATCACCTTCCTGCAGGTCAGTCAACAACTCCTCACGCCTCTGGGCACGCCACTCCCTTCGAGCCACGCGCTCTGAAAGAATAAGCCTGCGGGTCTGGCGGTTAACCTCAAGGACCTTGAGCGGCAAGGTCTGACCGACCATGTTCTCGAGTCGTTCCTGCAAGGCCTCCTGGTTCATACGCCGGGAGATTCCAGTAATATGCGAGGCTGGCACAAACCCTCGGATCTTTCCAAATGGTACGATCAACCCACCACGGTTAGAGCCCTTGATCTCACCTTCCCAGACCCCGCCGTTCTCAAGGAGTTTCTGTGCGTCGAGCCAGTCTTGCTCCTGACGAGCTCGGTACCAGGAGACAATGATATTCCCGTCTCTGTCCTCGGGGCGTACAATGTAGACAGGGATCTCGTCGCCAACCGCAACCGACTCCGCAGCATCTGAGCCTACCCGCTGGACGTCGTAGGCGGGAACAAGACCCTCATGTTTCAGGCCCAAATCCACGACGAGGCCATCTCCTCGGACAGCAATGACCTGTGCTTGCCGTATCTCCCCTCTCTTGGCCTGCAGGTATACATACTCATCCGAGAATACATCAGGCATGGCTGTCGCCGAGGCTGTCTCTGGGAGCTGAGGCTCGATGTCCAGCTGGGCCGGGTCGTAGCCAACATCTGGCAGCGGTGACTGATCGGCCTCGGGCGCTCCAGATGAAGCTCCCGCCTGACTGTCGGAAGCGGGAGCCGCGTTCTCACTCTCCTCTGGTAATGAAGAGTCTGGCTCTCCCACGGCATCCCATCTGTCAGTCATGAATCATCCTCCACAGTACCAAGATAGATAAGACACAAAAAACACTCGGTGTCCACGAAACCTTTCGGCAACCGAGTGCTAGCAGAATCCGACAAGCAATGCGGCCTTGCGCGTCTTGGGCCTCTGCAATATCAGAGAAGTCAGATACTCTGATCCTCCAACAATGCCCCAACTACATCGCTGGAATGAATACCGTCCTAACTACAGTCCCAATGAGTACGCACCCATCAGTCCGCTTCGCGGGAAAGCCGTACACTCGATCCCTATGTCAATTATGTCCGACAGACGATACTTCCTCGCCATTCTACATCAACTATCCGGACTTGTCAATCAGTCGTGTTATGTCGCCTATGATCCCACATGTGCCATCCTAATCAGTATCGTGGCTTCCGAGAGAGACTGTGTCCCTACAAGCCCTAGGAGTCTTGGGGTGGAGGGCAGCAGCGCCCCACTCCGCCTATGACTAGAGCATACTCCCGTTTGCATAGATCTCGGTATTTTGTGACCACCAGCCGGCAGCGCGGGCGCTGCCACGCTCACGACGAATGCCCCGATACGGCACGCCCCAAACATGTTGTCGTGTTCGCCTTTGTGAGCATCGTGATGAGGAGGTTTGTCCTACACCGTAGAATGATGATAGAATGGCACCGATATGGCAGAGGCGCGGGTACCATGCACCTGACGCGCATACTGTCAAGGCCGCGCCAAGCAGAACCTGCCTCATCACATGGCATCTCAATCTCGGGGATCAAGGGGGAAGCATATGAGCAAGGCAAGAGGCAATCTCGCCGTCGGTCAGTCGGGCGGGCCGACCGTTGTTATCAATAGCAGTTTGGCTGGCGTGATCCAAGAGGCCATATCGCACGATAGCATTGGCGAGGTCTACGGCATGTTCCGTGGCATTCGCGGGTTGTTACAGGACCAGTTGATCGACCTGCGGCGACAACCCAATGGAGTTGTCGAGGGGCTTCGACGCACGCCCAGCGCCGCCCTCGGCACTGCCCGGTACAAAGTCACCTCCAACGACTATGAGCGCTTGCTGGATGCACTCAAGAAGCGCAATATCCGCTATCTGCACTACATTGGAGGCAATGACTCATCCGACACGAGCTATCAACTTCACAAGCTGGCGCAGGATGCTGGTTACGAACTGCATGTGATCGCTGTTCCCAAGACCGTGGACAATGATCTCGTCGGTACTGACCACTGTCCGGGGTTTCCTAGTGCCGCCCGTTTTGTCGCCACAGCCGTACGTGATAGTGGTTGGGACACGGAAGCAATGGGGCCTGAAAGCCCCGTGAAGATCGTGGAGATCATGGGTCGCAACGCGGGCTGGCTGACGGCCGCCGCCGCGCTGGCGCGTGTTGAGGAGAACGACCCACCGCACCTGATCTACGTTCCCGAATGCCCGGTTGGTGTGGAGCAGCTCATACAAGATGTGAAACGCTGCTATGAAGAGCGCGGGTACGTAGTAATCGCCATGAGTGAGGGGGCACAGGAGTCTCCGGGCAAGACACTGGGCGAGGAGTACGCCCCCAAAGAAATCGACGCATTCGGACATCGTATGAAGGGCGGTGTCAGTGATTTCGTAGCAACCCTGCTAAGCGGGCAACTGAACTTGAAGGTGCGCCTGGACAAGCCCAACTACCTGCAGCGGTCTCTGATGATCTGCGCATCTCCGATAGACCTGGAAGAAGCATACCGCGTCGGCCAACATGCTGTCAGGGAGGCAATGGCCGGCCGAGTAGAAGGCATGGTCACCTTGGAACGCGACCCCGGCCCGCAGTACGATTGCACGCTAGGCATCGCCAGCTTGGCCGATATTGCCAACAAGGAAAGAAAACTACCGCGGCAATTCATGAACGACGCAGGAAACTTCCCGACTGAAGCGTTCTTGGCGTACGGGAAGCCTCTACTTGGGGAGCCATGGCCACCGATCCCCTACGTGCGTCTAGCCAAGAGCTGGGCTTAGTCTTCAAAGGCACATCTTGCCGTAGTAGGCGGACACGGACAGGGCTTCGGGGGCGCGCACGGCCCCCGAAGCCCTATTGCGTCACCACGGACCCTAGATTACCCCTAGGTCTCTCCCAACCTTGGCGAAAGCTTCCAGCCCCCGGTCCAGGTCATCCTTGCTGTGCGAGGCCGAAATCATCACGCGGATGCGCGCCTTGCCTTTGGGTACCGTTGGAAAGCCAAGAGCCATGGCGAAGACTCCGTTCTCAAAGAGCTTCCGGGAGAACTCTTTGGCCAAGGGAGCCTCGCCCAACATGATGGGTGTAATGGGCGTCACGCTATTGCCCGTGTCAAAGCCCAGATGCTTCAGCTCAGCCTTGAAGTAGCGGGTGTTCTCCCAAAGGCGTTCCACCAGCGCGGTAGAAGATTCCAGGATGTCCACTGCGGCGATGCAGGCCGCGGTATCCGCGGGGGTGACTGCGCTGGAGAAGAGGAAGGGCCGCGCTTTCTGGCGCAGATAGTCTACGATCTTGCGCTTGCCAGCAATGACGCCACCCACCACACCAAAGGCCTTGGACAGAGTACCCATCTCGATGTCGAACTTGCGGTGCAACTTGAAATGGTCCACAATCCCCCGGCCGCCGTTGCCGACCACACCCTCGCCGTGGGCATCGTCCACCATGGT
>DIVN01000020.1 GCA_002435875.1 Anaerolineales bacterium UBA6131 | reverse complement strand
TCTTGAATTGTCTCGGTTTGCACCCCAACGATGGTCTGTGTGTTTGCCGGCCGCCACTACCAATGGATGGACCAGAAGAAATGAACCAAGCGACGTTCATTATCAATCGCGTACTTCCCATCTTGATACTGATGGGTTTGGGTTATTGTATTCGCAGGCGCCAGTTCTTATCTGAAGCGACTGTGGACGATCTGCGCAAGATTGCTGTGAACCTGGCGGTGCCGTCAGTGCTCTTCATCTCCTTCCTGCAGATGGAGCTTAAACTGACCTACGTGGTGATCTTCGGGCTGATGTTTTTTCTGTGCCTGGCGCTGTTTGGGCTGGGCGGCTGGCTAAAGAAGCGCTTGAACATCCAGCACATCTACTTTCCCTTTCTGATGACCGGGTTCGAGTATGGTATGCTGGGCATGGGCCTTTTTGGCAGCGCCTACGGGCTGGAAAAGATCGGCTACATTGCCGTCGTTGATCTGGGGCACGAGATTTACATCTGGTTCTTCTACCTGGCCTTTTTGTTGATGGAGCGGGACGGTTTGCAGAAGCCTGCCCAATTGTTCAAGGCATTCTTCAAATCACCGGTCATCATTGGCATTTTAGCCGGAGTCATCTTCAACCTGCTGGGGCTGTCACTGTGGCTCGATGAAACGCCGGTGACGGGTGGCGTAATGGCTACACTGCGTATTCTGAGCGGTCTGGCGATTCCGTTAATTCTGATAATTGTCGGCTACGGCATCAAGCTGGATCGGCAGGGCGTGCGCGATGCCCTGCCGGTTATCGGCGTTCGTCTGGCAGTCGTGGTGCCGCTGGCCCTGGTACTCAATCGATTTCTGATCCGTGGATTGCTGGGATTGGACGCTCCCTTTGAAGCTGCCTTGTTCACGTTGCTGGTGATGCCGCCACCCTTCATTGTGCCACTGTATATGCGGACTGACTTGCCCGATGAAAGGCGTTACGTCCACAATGTGCTTACGTTGTACACCGTCGTGTCGATCTTCCTTTTTGCGCTATATTTCATCCTCAATCCGGGTATTTGAAAGACATGCCCGTTTGGATTTGACAATCCGGCCACCTTTCAGTATACTTGCACCATTACTTGAGGGGCTGTAGCTCAGCTGGGAGAGCGCATCAATCGCACTGATGAGGTCAGGGGTTCGAATCCCCTCAGCTCCACAGACAGCGCTGAGGCTGCCTGGGCAGAACAAAGGCAAAGACCAGGAGCAGTAGGCCATCCCTCACAGAGAATCGGGCAGCGAGCAGGTGGGAGCCCGGTGACGGTGCCCAGGGGGAGCGCCCGAAGGCTGAACTCGCCTGTTAGCTGCTGCGGTGAGGCTCGATCCCGAACAGGACGAGTGCTAGCCGCGGACGGTTGGTGGCCGTTAGCACGCCGCGAGTGGGTAAGGTGGTTGCGTGGGGATGTAGCTCAATTGGGAGAGCGCCTCAATGGCATTGAGGAGGCAAGGGGTTCGAATCCCCTCATCTCCACTTCTAACTAGCAGTTGAGCTTCTAGCCCTAGGGTTAGCGTTCAGCGCGTCCCTTACCAAGCAGGGTGGTACCACGGAGAGCCCTTCGCCCCTGGACGAAGGGCTCTTTGTTTTTGCTTGGCTCTGGGCAAGGCTGCGGACTACGCACATAGGTGAGGAGGAGAAGATGGCACGGACCAAGTATCATCCGCCGACAATCGAAGCCAAGTGGAGGGCAAGGTGGGAAGCTGATGGCCTCTACCACGCCCGGGAGGATGATCCCCGCCCCAAGTTCTACTTCCTCACTATGCTTCCTTACACTTCGGGGGATCTGCACATCGGCCATTGGTACGCCATGGCGCCTTCGGACGCCCGTGCACGCTATCTGCGCATGTCTGGCTACAATGTGATGTTGCCCATGGGTTTTGATGCCTTCGGGCTGCCAGCCGAAGAAGCAGCGATCAAACATGGCATTCATCCCTACAAATGGACGATGGCCAACATCGAGCGCATGCGCAACCAGTTCAAGACTATGGGTGCCATGTGGGATTGGCCGCGCGAAGCGATCACTTGCGATCCAGCGTATTACAAGTGGACGCAGTGGTTCTTCTTGAAATTCTACGAGCATGGCCTCGCTTATCGGGCCACAGCGCCTGTTGACTGGTGCCCTCACTGCAACACATCTCTAGCACGCGAGCAAGTCTGGGGCGAGGACCGTCATTGCGAGCGTTGCGGCACGCCGGTGATTAAGAAAGAACTGGAACAGTGGTTCTTCCGCATTACCAACTACGCCGAGGAGCTGCTGGACTTTAGTAAGATCGACTGGCCGGAGCGGGTTGTTACGCAGCAGACCAATTGGATCGGTCGCAGTGAAGGACTCACTTTCGACCTGGCTGTGTGCGATTCATCGAAAAAGATCCCCGTGTTCACCACCCGACCAGACACGGTGTTTGGTGTCACTTTTGCTGTGCTGGCCCCGGAGCATCCGCTTGTGGCCGAGCTGACTGCGCCTGAATGCCGGTCTGCCGTCGAAGCATACCAGTACTCTGCACGTCGCCTATCAGAGATTGATCGACTGTCTACACAGCGTGAGCGCACCGGGGTGTTCATCGGTTCCTACGTAATAAATCCGATGAGTGGCGCCGAAGTTCCACTGTACATCGCCGACTATGTGTTGATGGCCTACGGTACGGGTGCGATCATGGGCGTGCCTGGCCATGATGAAAGGGACTTTGACTTTGCGCAACGCCATGGCTTGCCAATACCAGTGGTCATTGCCCCGCCGGACTGGGATGGCCAGCCTCTTGCCAGTCCGTACCTGGGCGATGGCCCGATGGTGAACTCTGGGCACTTCAATGGTATGCCTAACAGCGAGGGCTGGCAAGCGGTCGCGGACGAGATGGAGAGCAAAGGCATTGGGCACCGTGATGTGCAATACCGCCTGCACGACTGGCTCATTTCGAGACAACGCTACTGGGGTGCGCCAATCCCAATCGTCTACTGCGATCATTGTGGCACAGTCCCGGTGCCAGAAGATCAACTGCCCGTCTTGCTGCCAGAGGATGCCGAGTTCCTGCCCACTGGCGAGTCGCCGCTCAAGCTACATGCGGCCTTTCTGAACACTACCTGCCCCAAGTGCGGTGCACCTGCCAAACGGGAGACCGATACTATGGATACGTTCATGTGCTCATCCTGGTATCACATGCGCTACACTAGTCCGGGCTATGATCAAGGTCCCTTCGATCCCGCGCGCTACAGATTCTGGGTGCCGGTTGATCAGTACACGGGTGGCATCGAACATGCCACAATGCACCTGCTTTACACTCGTTTCTTCACCAAAGCGTGCCGCGACATCGGCATCGTCAACAATGACGAACCCATGCGTCGCCTCTTCAACCAGGGCATCATCTTGGGAGAAGATAACGAGAAGATGAGCAAGTCGCGGGGCAATGTGGTCAATCCAGACGACTATGTGGCCACATTGGGTGCGGACACGACACGGGCCTATCTTATGTTCATTGGCCCGTGGGATGCAGGTGGCCCCTGGAACAGCCGAGGCATTGAGGGAGTCCATCGCTTCCTGCAGCGAGTCTGGGATGTAGTCACCAGTCCACCAAAGACTGGCGCGCACGGGCCGGAGCCGGCCGACGTGGTTGCCCTGCGACGCATCACCCACAAGACGATCCGCAAGGTGACGGACGATATCGAGGCTTTTCGCTTCAACACCCTGATTGCTGCGCTCATGGAGTTCAACAACTATCTACTTAAGGCGAAGCGAACAGCCGTAGTACAGTCGGATGCCTGGAGCGAAGCACTGCGAACCCTGGTTCTCTTGCTGGCACCGATCACCCCGAATCTGGCTGAGGAGCTGTGGGAGCGCTTGGGGGGGCAATACAGCGTTCACACACAACAGTGGCCACGGGTGGACGATTCGGCTGTCACCGATGAGACCGTAGTCCTGATCGTACAGGTCAACGGCAAAGTCCGTGAGCGCCTGTCTGTACCACCTGGTCTGGATAAGGAAGCGGCGGAAGCTTTAGCGCGGGACAGCGCACGAGTACAGCGCCATATCGCCTCGCTTGGCAGTCCGCGAGTCATCTATGTGCCCGACAAGCTGATTAACTTTGTTGGGGAGTGACCTCTCATAGCCCAGTTCTTGCCGGCCTCTCGCTCACCCAAGCGAGAGGCTGGCTTGCTTTTTCCGCACCATGCTGGTGCGTGCTCTCCCATAGGGCCCAGTTTCTCATCAGCCGCAGTTCAGAGATATAATCGGGTGTGGATGTTGCTGCCGCAAGGTGTCTGATGCGGGCACCTCAGCCCAAGGACCCGGCCAACAGCTTGCCCATCAGACAAAGGAGTCTGGAATGCCAAGAGTTGCTCTCATCGTGCACGGCGGGGCATGGAGCATCCCTGCCGAGCTAGAGAATGCCCACCTCGAGGGTGTGCGCAGGGCGGTCACAGACACCCTTCCCAAGCTGCAGGACGGTTGCTCGGCGCTAGACGCAGTACAAGCCGCCGTCGAGATCCTGGAGGATGATCCAACTTTTGATGCTGGTCGGGGCTCATTCCTGAACGCGGCTGGCGAGGTTGAGCTGGACGCCATGATCATGGATGGAGCTACCTTGCGCTTGGGAGCGGTAGCCGCTATCCAGAATATCTTGCACCCGATTGCAGTGGCCCGTCTGGTCATGGAATGTACGGAGCATTGCCTTCTCGTCGGCTCAGGCGCTCTCGCCTTCGCCCGTTCGGTGGGCATCCACGAGGTTGCAGCGCGTGAGTTGGTTACTGCGCGTGAGCTGGCCTTCTATGAGAAGGTCAGAGACGATCCTTCCTACACGGCCTCCCAACTTTTTGAACCAGCACCCATGGATACGGTGGGTGCCGTTGCTTTGGACCAACAGGGCAATCTCGCGGCTGCGACCTCTACGGGCGGTATTCCGCGCAAGTTGCCTGGGCGCGTCGGCGACTCACCCCTCGTGGGAGCTGGTACCTATGCCGACAACGAGTGTGGAGCTGCCTCTGCTACAGGTCTGGGAGAGGCCATCATGAAGGTGCTGCTTACCAAAACAGCCTGCGACTCGCTGGCACATTGCTTGCCCATGGATGCTGCTAGACAAGCCGTACAAGTGTTGCAGCGGCGCGCCAGCGGTATGGGCGGTGTCATTCTAATCGATCGCGCTGGCAACTATGGCTTTGCCCACAACACGTCTCGGATGGCATTTGCGTATTCTGATCCTGACGGAGAGATCGTAGCACGCCTGCAAGCCTGAGGTGAGCGTTGACTGGACAACTGGACTATAGCTTGCAGATCTACACTGTTAGCCAACTGACAGAGCACATCAGCGGGCTGTTCGAAACCGATGCTACCCTGCAGGACGTCTGGCTTCAGGGCGAGATCTCCAACTCCAAGCTGGCAAGTTCCGGCCACTTTTATTTCACGCTCAAAGACCAAACGGCACAGATGGGTTGCGTGATGTGGCGCAACCAAGTGAGCAAGCTTGCTCGAGTGCCAGAGGATGGCGAGGAGGCAATCGCCCACGGGCGGGCGGCCATCTATGCCGCACAGGGCCGGTATCAGTTGTACGTCGACTGGATGCGCTTGGTTGGTGAGGGGGAGTTGTTCCTGCAGCGTGAGCAGCTTGTGGCCAAGCTGGAGGGTGAAGGCCTGTTCGCTCAGGAACGCAAGAGGCAGCTTCCTGCCTTCCCGCGTCGGATTGGCGTGGTTACTTCCCCGGTGGGTGCTGCGGTCCACGATATCCTGCACATTTTGGAGCAGCGCTACCCCGTAGCTCAAATAATCATTGCCCCCACTCTCGTTCAGGGCGAAGAGGCGCCTCCACAGATTGCCGCGGCGATCGACACCCTGGGCTCTTTGGCTGACGTGGATGTGATTATCGTCGCTCGCGGCGGCGGCTCGGCCGAAGAACTCTGGGCCTTCAATGACGAACGGGTGGCCCGTGCCGTCTTTGCCTCGCGCGTTCCAGTGGTGTCGGGCGTAGGGCATGAGACAGACTGGACCATCTGTGATCTGGTCGCCGATGTACGCGCTCCGACACCAACCGCCGCTGCGCAGCTTGCTGTGCCTGACCAACAGGTCCTGCGAGCCACGATTGTCCAGTGGCAAGAGGCTGTGCAGCAAGCCTGGGAGCGGGCTCTGTCCGACCGTCGCCTTCAGGTAGAGCAGGCCGAGGAGTTGCTGCATCGTCTGTCGCCGCGGGCCACGCTGGACCGCAGACGACAAGACCTCGATGGGCTCAGCCAGAGGATGCAGATGCTGCAGCGACATCGCCTAGCGCTTCGCGGCCAGGGACTGGCCGGCATGACAAGCCGCCTGCATGCGCTGAGCCCGCAGGGCGTGCTGGACAGGGGCTATGCCTTGGTCTCGCGCAGAGATAATGGCCTGGTAGTCGCCCACCGAGCTGAAGCTACACCCGGCGACGCAATCGACATACGTGTGAGTGACGGCTCGTTCGGCGCCACGGTGGAATAGCGCGAACAAGTTCTCGGAGAGGTCTATGTCAGACGAAAAGTTGACCTTTGAACAGGCTTTCGAACAGCTAGAGCAGGTCGTGCAACAGCTTGAAGCGGGCGACCTCTCGTTGGACCGCTCATTGGAGCTATATCGGAAAGGCATGGCACTCGCCCGGTTGTGTCAAGAGACGCTGGACCAAGCAGAGCAGCAGGTGCAACGGATTGCCGGCATTGGTGATGATGGGCTTGAGCTTGTCCCATTCGCAAGATCGTAGCTTGCTGTTGAAGGCCAGCATCCAATAGTCTCGCAGACTCCCAGTATCAAGACTCGTCAAGAGATTAGGGTGAGGGCTACCCGGCAGAGAGCTCGCAGATCTGTTGGAGCCGCGGTTCACAATCGTATATGCACCGATGGAGGTACACACTCATGCAAGGACGCATACCGAGAATCCTCGTCACTGGTTCGGTTGGGCAAATTGGCTCGGAGCTGACCCCTGCACTGCGGGCTCGCTATGGCAAGGACAACGTCGTGGCTGCGGGGCACCGCAAACAGCCATCGGCTGAGCTCCGGGGGGCTGGGCCTTTTGAGATTATCGATGTCACCGACCGCGGTGCTCTCGAGCGTGTGGTAGACTGGTACCAGATAGACACCATCTACCACTTGGCTGCCATCCTTTCGGCCGCAGGCGAGAAGAACCCGCAGCTTGCCTGGGATGTGAATATCAACGGCCTGTACAATGTTCTGGAGGTTGCCCGCGAGCGCAAGCTCCAGCGAGTCTTTTGCCCCAGCTCCATTGCCGCGTTTGGGCCCGAGACTCCCCGCGACGATACCCCACAGGAGACCGTATTGCGCCCCCGCACTATGTATGGCGTGACCAAAGTGGCTGGAGAGTTGCTCTGCGATTACTACTTCCGGCGCTTTGGTGTCGATGTTCGGGGGGTGCGCTATCCAGGAATCATAAGCAGCGAGACTCCTCCGGNNCCGGGGGGAGGCACGACTGACTATGCGGTCGAAATCTTCTACGAAGCGATCAAGTCCGGGCGCTACAACTGTTTCCTGCGAGACGACACAGTGCTCCCAATGATGTACATGCCAGACTGTATCCACGGGACCATTCAACTGATGGAAGCAGACCCCTCGCGCCTCACCAGGCACTCTGACTATAATCTCGCGGCATTCAGCTTCTCGCCCCATCAGTTGGTCGAAGAGATTAGCAAACATATCCCCGACTTGGCCTGTGCCTATCAGCCGGATTTCCGGCAGCAGATCGCCGATTCTTGGCCACGCTCGCTCGATGATAGCGCAGCACGGCGTGATTGGGATTGGCGGCCCCAGTATGACTTGGCGGCGATGGTAGCTGACATGCTTGAAAAGCTCGGCAAGAGACACACCGCTGGCAAGCTGTGAGTATGGATAGGGCGTAACCTGGCAATAGGAGGACAGCATGACAGACGACAAGTTAGCGTTCATTGATGAGGAGATGAGTGGCCTGAAGGAGCAGGGGTTGCTGATCAACATTCGCACCATCAGCAGCGCGCAGGGATCCAGGCTGGTTGTCGATGGCAAGCAGGTGCTCAACTTCTGTTCGAACAATTACTTGGGCCTCGCCAATGATCCGCGTCTGAAAGAGGCGGCCAAGAAGGCCATCGACCAGTTCGGGGTTGGCCCGGCAGCGGTGCGTTCCATTGCGGGCACCATCAGCCTGCATCTGGAGTTTGAGAGGCGTATCGCCGCTTTCAAGGGCGTGGAAGATGCTCTTTACGTACAGTCTGGCTTCTGTGCTAACCAGGCGGTGATCCCTCCATTGGTGGGCAAGGAAGATGTGATTTTCTCCGATCGCCTGAACCATGCTTCGATCATCGACGGCTGCCGCCTGTCAGGCGCCAAGATCCTGGTGTATGAGCACTGCGATGCTGCCGATGCCGAGCGTGTGATCAAAGAGAACCTAGAGGATTACCGGCGTGGGATGCTCATCACGGACGGCGTGTTCAGCATGGATGGTGACATGGCCCCACTGGACAAACTCTATGAGGTCGCTGAGCGCTACGGGGTGATTACCATGGTGGACGATGCCCACGGCG
>DIVN01000220.1 GCA_002435875.1 Anaerolineales bacterium UBA6131 | reverse complement strand
GGCCGACATTGTGCCAGTGGATCTGCCCGGCCACGGTGTCCACGGCGTCGGGGGTAGGCACCGCAGACACATACTGCAGGCAGTTTGGATCATACGAGTCGATTACCTCAACGGGCATCAGCGTGGTGTTGCCCACGTTCTGTACGGTCACCGCATACTGAATGACCTCGCCCACCAATGGCAGGTGCGCCGGCGCCACCATGGCCTTGCGCACCCGCAGTCCTGCCTGCGGCTGTTCAATACCCAGCGGTACGCAGTCTTCCGCCAGCACCGGCTGGCCCTCCGGCCCGGTTGCCCTGGCCACAACGCAGTTGTGGGTCGGGCTGCAGGCCTGATCGGCACTCATCAACACCTGCCAGGAGATTTCTTGCCCTGGCGCCAAACAGCCCAGCGACCAGCGCACCAGCCCCGGGCCGGTCGTGTAAGGCGGCGTGAGCGCGCCAGGAACAAAGGTAAGGCATCCCGTATCGTAGTTGTCCTCCACCACCACATTGCACAGGGTCACCGGGCCGGCGTTGCGCACGGTGATGGTGAACGCAGCTATCTCGCCCACCGCCAGCGGCTTTCCCGGCGCGGGCCAGCTCAGCTCCTTGTCCACGCCGATGGCTGCACCTGGGCTTCGGATGTCCACTGTCGCACACTGGTAAGGGTTGAACACGCTGGAGCCGACGGTGTAGCTTGACTCGGCGCAGTTCTGCACACCTACCCCGGGTGCTTTCGCACGCAGGGTAAGCTGAACCGTCGCCGACTGTCCAGGGTTCAGTGGCCCCAGGTTGTTCCAGTCCAGCCGGCCGTGCACCAGGTCAATGGCATCGGGGGGCGGCACCGCACTGACGTACTCGAGCCAGGCAGTCTGGTATCCATCGTGCAGGGGAACCACGGCCAGCGGCGCCGTGCCGCCGTTGTGCAGCATGATGTCATAGGTCACCAGGTCGCCGACTTGGGCTGGGCTTGGCGAGGTGCGCTGCTTGGTCACGACCAGGCGCGGCTGATCGCCGCGGATGGGCACCACGTCACAGTCGGCCACGGTCTGCGGCGCAGCGCCGGGTGGGCTGTAGGTCGCCGCGGCGCAGTTCAGCGCCGCCGGGCACACTGCGTCCGCATGGAACTGCACATCTACCTGCACGCTATCGCCCAGCGCCAGCGGCCCCACGTTGTTCCACACCAGCTTGCCCGGCAACACCTGGTCCGGTGGCATGCTGGCGGTAACGAAGCTCAGACACTGCGCCGGGAAGGTGTCTTCCAGCGGCAGCACCGGCAGGTCGATGCCAGTGACGTTGGTCAGCTTGATGTGGAAGGTCACCGTGTCGCTGATGGCCGCGCTGGGCAGCGGATCGCCCAGCCACTTGTCGATGAACAGGCCCTTGCCAATCTCGCCATCTACGATGTACACGTAATCCTTGGCAATGCCGGTGTCCGTGCTGCCGTCCGGCCAGGTAACGGTCCACTCGGCCGTGTTGACCGCCGGCGAGGCCACGGACTGGGCCTTGAAGCTGGCCCCCACCTTGGCCCAGTCCCCCGTCTGGAAGGGCCACACGAAGCCAAAGTTGAGCGGCAGGAAGGGCGATACCGAAGCTGGCGATATGTGGTCATACAGGTCGAGTCGTACCGCAGGCTCGCTGCCGGTGATCATGCACTGTGTCGTGAAACTCACCCAATCGCCCAGTTTGGCCACGTGGTTGCTGGGCACGGTGAACTTTTTCCAGACTGCAAAGTGCCGCCCATCCTGGGCCTGGACCCGCACTGAAGCGCAGGCAACGAGGCTGCCCTGCCCGCCCACCACCGCGGCCTTGGCGCAGTTCTGGGCCAGTACGCCGGCCACCTTGGTGCGCAGCTCCACGCTCATGGTCAGGGTGCCGCCAGGAGGCAGGCTTAGGCCATCCCACAAAAGGTTGCCACCGCTGGGCCAGCTGGCTGTCGGCGGCGGCGAGGCGGAGACAAAGTCAAACTCTGCTGGATTGAACACATCGTACAGGACGACCTGCGAAATCGGGGTCGCGCCTGTGTTGTGCACCTGGATCTGGAAGCGCACGACATCGCCGACCTGAGCCACGCCGCCCGCTGGCTGGACCAGGGTCTTGTGGACGGTCAAGCCGCTCGGCCGCGGCCGCGCTTCCACGCAGGCCTCGGTGTGGACGCTGTAGGCGCAATCGTTGGGCGCAAAGGTCAGCAGAGCCCAGGCTTGATTGCATTTGGAGTCAATCACGGGAGGCGCGATCTCCGCCTTGACGCGCAGCGTCACAAAGTACTCCCGCTGGGTGCCGGCAGCGATGGATCCCTGGTTCTCCCAGACCACCAGCATCGATGTCCCGTAGCCTGGCTTGACCTGGTCAGGCGCCGGCGAAGCAGAGACGAAAGCGAAGAACTGCGAGTCAAAGACGTCGTACAAATCATAGTCCAGGATCGAGTCGGGCGCCACCGCGCCAATGATCAGCCGGTAGGTGACCTCATCTCCGACGTACACCGGCTGCCCGGCGTGGCTGACCAGCTCCTTGCGGATCACAGACCCAGGGCGCAAGGCCCGCACCTGCTTGGTCACGCTTGCCTGGCAGCCGTCGCGCGTGCCCACCGTCAGCGTCACGTCATATACGCCCGGAGAGGCGTAGTTGTGAGCGGGGTTCTGTTGCGTGCTGGTGGCGCCATCGCCCAAGCCCCACTGCCAGGAGTTGATGGGGTCGCTGGGCGAGGTCGTGCTCTGGTCATGGAAGGTCAGGTTGACGGCGCAGAACGCCGTCCAGTCGAAATCGGCAATCAGGTACTCACAGCCCGGCCGCAGGGTGGGCGTCGGCGTTCGGGTACGATCCGGTAGCTCTGTGGGCGTCTGCGTTGCTGTCTGATCCGGCGGTCTCGTCGCGGTGGCTGTCGGTGTGTTGTCTGGTGGTCGGGTGATGGTGCTGGTCGGCGTGTCGGTGTAACGGGGGGGATGCGTGTTCGTGATGGTCGGCGTGGGAATGCGCGGGTTGGTCTCGGTCGGGGTCTGCCGATCCTGCAGAGCAGCCGGCGCGGCCGACCCGGCCTGGCTGCTGCCGGCGGCTTGCCCTTCCCATGCATGCACCCCAGCCAGACTGAGCACGGTGAGGCTGATGAGAATCCAACGATGAGCCCTGTTCATGGCAGACACCTCCTGTGGCTTCCACGAGCTTGGGGGCCTCCATGCGAACAGCGAGGCCCTGTCCGATGGTCTACGCGGTGCGTGACGAGCCACCTGCGGCTAGCATGGTGGGTGATACCTTGCAGACTCCAACGTCTTCACGCGCAGCTATTTGAAGCGAGGAAGCAGAAGGAGGAGTGCTGGTCAGCAGTGCACTGCTGCCCCGACGGGTCACAAAAGTGTACGTTCAGTATACAACCCGCGGTGGAAAGTGTCAAAGTAGCTACTCGATGCTCAACAGATGGCCATTCGGCACAGTTTCGCACCAGCCTGCTGGTTAGCCGCAGTCCACAGGCGAATGGGCCAGCGGTGTAGCTCTGCCCGCAGCGACGCGCGCGGCCGCGCGAAAGCCTCGGCCAACCCCCTCGCGCATTGACAGTTGCTCACAACTATGGTACGTTACGGGCTCTATGAAGAGACAACTGGGGAGGAATACGATGCACAGATCGCGCTTGTGGGTTATGGGCCTGCTGTTGAGCCTCGCGCTGTTGCCGACCGCCTGCAAGAAGGCTGCGCCTCCGGCGCTGACCTGGCAGCAGGTCCAGAATGCCGAGTACCGCAATGAGTTGCCACAGAAGGGCATAGCAACTCTGAAAGATGGGCTCTACGAGGAAGAAATCGTCCCCGGCTCCGCTTCCAAGATTACACTGGCGCTCATACCGGACAAGTACGCTTTTGGCGATCTCAACGGTGACAAGGCTGCCGATGCAGTCGCGATCCTGGTGGCCTCCGGCGGAGGGAGCGGCAGCTTCGTTAATCTGGAAGCGCTGGTGAATGAGCAGGGCGCACCCAAGCACGTAGCCGAATTCGCTCTTGGCGACCGCACC
Organism: Anaerolineales bacterium UBA6131; assembly: GCA_002435875.1. Classification (GTDB taxonomy): domain Bacteria; phylum Chloroflexota; class Anaerolineae; order UBA2200; family UBA2200; genus UBA6131. Next base: position 281 of record DIVN01000220.1, on the reverse strand, counting down.
CGCATCGAGGCACTCTCCATCCAGGACGGGCGCATCACGGTCGACGTAGTCACCCACGGCCCCAACGACCCCATGTGCTGCCCCTCGGTCAAGGCCCGCAGGACCCTCAAGCTGCAGGGTGAGCAGTTGGTCGAGCAGTAGGCTCACTCCTGTGGGCGTTCCCTACGCGGGCGTGCTGCCTTGGTGAGCTCTCATGTCACCCTGCGAAGCGTCCCGCGACCTTAGGGAGAGAGGCTGCCGCGCGTCTCTCGACCGCAGGGAGAGAGGCTGCGAAGCGTCTC
>DIVN01000182.1 GCA_002435875.1 Anaerolineales bacterium UBA6131 | reverse complement strand
TTGCCGAGCGGGCCTCGCACCATCTTCAGTCTGTGCATCCTGGGCTACAGGTGGTGGGTGCACACGATGGCTATTCTGTCAACTCCCCACACGCCCCACAGAATGACGCCGTGATCGAGGAGATCAATCTGGCAAATCCGGACATTCTTCTCCTTGCCATGGGCATGCCAACACAGGAGATGTGGCTCCTGGAGAATTGGGCACAGTTGCGGGCCAACGTGGCCTTGCCGGTCGGCGCGCTCTTTGACTACCTGTCTGGAGACAAGCGCCGACCACCACGCTGGATGACGGATCATGGTATGGAGTGGTTGGGACGCCTGTTCAGCGAACCTTCCAGGCTGTGGCACAGATACCTGGTTGGAAATCCGACTTTCCTGTGGCGCGTACTGCTGCAGCGCCTGGGTCGTTTGGGGCAGAGATAAGCGCCCACGCGATACCATGGCGTGGGTTCACACAAAACCGAGGCTTGCGCGTATATCTGGTCCCTGGGGGCATACATGCGACGCGAATCACCAGGTAGATACATCGTCGTGCTTTTCGCTTCAGATCTCTTGGCGTTCGTAGTGAGTCTGCTGATGGCGCAGGTGTTGCGCCAAAGAGTGTCCTTCGGCCAACCGTTTGTTGCCGCCGGTGGGGGCTTTAACTTGGCCATCGGCCTCATGGCGGCAATCTTCTGGACGGTGACGTTTCGCCAATTGCAGGCCTATGACCTGGATCACATTCTCCGCCCGAGTCAGGAGTTGGAGTCAGTGCTCGGTGGGATAGCTGTCTCCATGCTGCTTCTGGCCGGCGTTCTTTACTTTACCTATCGCGGGTTGTCCCGACTCCTTTTCGTTTACTTCTTTGTGCTGGATCTGCTGCTGACCGTCTGCTTCCGGGCAGCGGTGCGTTGGGTCTTCAAGCGCCGGTCTGCTCCTGGCGAGAGCCTCCAACGCATCTTGATAGTCGGGGCTGGCAAGGTCGGAATCGAGATGGCCGACTTGCTCACCGAGCGGCGCTGGATGGGACTCGAGACAGTCGGATTCCTGGATGATGATGCGAACAAGGTGGGGCAGAAGGTGTCAAGGTATCCTGTGTTGGCGTGTCTAGACCAGGTCGCTGAGATAGTCCAGGAGCAGCACATCGACGAAGTCATTGTGACTCTCCCTGGGTACGCACACAGGCGTCTGGAAAAGCTAGTAGGCCTCTTGTATGACACAAGAGCCAACATACGTGTCGTGCCCGATCTTTTTCCGCTGGCCTATCTGCGCACGAGCGTCGGCGTGCTAGGCGATATGCCCCTGATTACCCTCAAGGAGCCTGTGTTCAGCGCCTCTGCGCTGCTGATGAAGCGTATACTGGATGTCGTCATCTCGCTCATGGCGCTACTGTTGCTCTGGCCACTGATGCTGGTGGCTGCCCTGTGTATCAAACTAGATTCACCTGGTCCGGTCTTCTTCCGACAGGCACGCTTGGGCTTGCACGGCCGACTTTTCACCATATACAAGCTGCGTACGATGTTCACGGGGGCGGAGGGGCATATTGACCTCGTTCTCGAGCACACACAGGATGGCAAAGCCTTCTTGCGCAAGGATGGGCACGATCCACGCGTCACTAGAGTAGGTCAGATTCTGCGGCGTTGGAGTCTTGATGAGCTGCCCCAGGTGTTCAACGTGATCAAGGGAGAAATGAGCATCGTCGGGCCACGTCCGGACTTGCCTGCGCTTGCGCAGGGATACGAAGCATGGCAACGCAAGCGGTACAGCGTTCCCCCTGGGATTACCGGATGGTGGCAGGTGACAGGTAGGTCAACCAAGCCGTCTACGCTCAATGTGGAGGATGACCTGTATTACATCCGTAACTACTCGCTATTGCTTGACGTCAAGATCATCCTACGGACTGTAGGGGCGGTGCTTCGTCGGAGGGGCGCTTATTGACGGGGGTGTTCGTTTTCGCTATAATCGCCACACGTTTTCGCCGTCCACGCTTGTGCTTGCCCTGGACAAGCTGCTCTTGGCTGCACGCTAGTTGGGCGAACCGACGCTGAACTCACACATCCTTGGGAGGTTAATGCTATGTCTTCCAACTTACTGGACAGGCGCACGCCGTACCTGCGACATGCCCTCCTGATTGTGTCTGTCGCAGCTTTGGTGACGCTGTACATGGTGCCGGCAAGCTCGGTGGTCTGGGCTACACCCGGCCAGAATCGCCTGTTGCAGACCATACCGACCTTGACTCCCACGCCGATCCCGAGCTGGGCCTGGATTGGCAAGGTTGGGGACAATCCGGACTATGCGCTGCGCGGTGTGTCGGACTTTGATCAGAAGCAGGCATCTCTGTATGCTGGCGCAGCGCCCCAGATTTGGACCCATTGTGGCCCCGTTGCTTTGGCGAATGCCTTGTGGTGGCTTGACAGCCGTTACGAGCCCAATCCGGTCCCGCCCCCGACTCTCCACGATGCTTTGCCCCTGGTACGTACGTTTGGTGGCGGCGCATGGGATGATCACGATGCGCAGAATACCGTACCTCTGATTGGCGATTGGGCGGATCGACTTGGTACCCAGGAGGCCGGCCAGCAGGTGGGGACGGATATCGCCGCTGTGGCACCAGCGGTTCGTGACTACTTGGCTGAGGTAGGCTTGCAGCAGACCTACACAGTGACCGTTGTCGCTTCGCCTTCCTTCGAACAACTGCTTTCGTGGGCGCACAGGGAGAGCGGGGTCCTTCTCCTACTGGGATTCTGGGAGGATCAAGGCGACCGCTGGGTGTATCTTGGTGCTCACTACGCTACACTAGCCGGCGCAGAACCGCTCAACCGGTACGTTGCGATCAGCGACCCGTATCGTGACGCGTGGGAGGCAGGAGAGTGTGCGCTGGGTCGTGCCGGCGCCACTCACAGCTATCCTCATGAATCGGACTTGCACAACGATGCAGGCTACGCATCGCATGATGCCTACCGCATGCTCGAGACGACGGGTCCAGGTGGAGTGGGCGCGCTGGAGAACTATGTGCCGGCGTTCGCGGGGGTGCCCAACTTTGCCCGCCAGAATGTGGCTGGGGACTATGCCAGCTATCTGGGCAGCTACAGTGGCTCTCCGCTCATCACCACCAAGGTTGACTTTGCAGTAGTGCTCGCACGCCGAAGCGACCTGTATACGATCCGCCTGCCGATGATCCTCAAGGGAAGCAGGTAAGGTTTCGGGTGAGTATCTCCTGCCCGCGCGGCTTTGTAGCATCGCCCGCCCTCCGACGATTGTCTTGCCACGTTGTGCTTCGTGCGGCGCTGCTTGGTCTTGCTCTCTTTGCCCTGTGGGCGGCGGCCGTGGTGCCCTTGGCGCCGACAGCAAGCGCTGGCCTTGCGGAGGCTTCTGCGAACCTTGCCCTTCAGTCAGTCACCCTGACTCTCCAGCAGGGGCTTGACGGGTACGCGGAGACAACGGACGTATACCTCGACGCAGGCTGGCCGAACAGACCACAAGGGGTTCAGGACCACCCTCGGCTCTACGTGCGCCCGGGCCTTCAAAACACCCTGATACGCTTTGACGTATCGGCCGTGCCGGCAAACGCCTATGTGCTCTCGGCGGTGCTTAGTCTCAGGTCAAACTCGGCGGGATCGACGCAAGAACTGTTGATCCAGGCGTTCGCAGCCTCGCGTTCCTGGGTGGATACCGTGGCTACCTGGAATATCCCACGGGAGGGTGAGACCTGGGCCGCCGCAGGTTGTACGGGGGTGCCGCTCGACCATGCTTCTGCGCCTGCCTCTGAGAGAATCGTAACCGCCAGTGACCAGTGGTATGACTTTGATGTGACGGATGTGGTCCAGACCTGGACGTCAGGCCTTTTGGCCAACAATGGGCTGGTGTTGATCGGAACGGGCAGCAACTACCACATCTTCTGTAGCTCCACCTGGGCTATCGATCCTGGCGACCGCCCCAAGCTGACGATCACCTATGCGATGGAGCGGCCCACCGATACACCTACTGTCACTCGCACGGCCACGAGAACGTCAACCTCAACCCCGACGCGCACCGCCACACTGACGGAAACTCCAACACCCACTTTCACGCGAACGGCCACCGCAACCGCGACCTCTACGCCTGTCTGCCCTTCGCCCACGGTGTCGACAACAGACCCCCGCCGAACCCCTGTTCCGGGTGCCTTGTACCCTTTCCCGGAGCAGCGGGTAGGGGTCGTTGTCTTCTGGACAGGTGGGCTGAACCTGGAGAGGCTGAACGCCGGCCTGATCAAGATGGAGGACCGTGCGCCGTTCTGGTGGGAGAAGACACTGGGGGCCGACTTTTGTACGGTGATACGCGTCGGCAGTGGATTCTACGAAGTGCCAAACGCTGAAGAGTGGTGGAGACTGCTGGGGGAGAGGATAGATGCCAACCCAGGTCACCTCTGGTTCGTAGGGAACGAGCCGGAGAACCCTTGCCGGGGCAACATTTTTTCCGGAGACTATGCGCAGATCTATCACAAGATGTACACATTTATCAAGACGCGTGATCCGTGTGCCCAGGTGGGAATTGGAGGGGTGGTTTTGCCCTCGGAGATACGCCTGAGGTGGCTGGACAAGGTGCTTACCGCATACCATACCCGTTACGGTCAACCGATGCCGATCGAT
>DIVN01000049.1 GCA_002435875.1 Anaerolineales bacterium UBA6131 | reverse complement strand
TCCCTGAGGGGACTATGTTTGTCGAAGGGTCGCTGAGCGGAGGTCAGTTTGTGCTTGACCAGGCACACGCTGGCCTCAACGACAGGGGACGCGTGCTCTGGGGAGGCCGCTCGGGCGGCAAGGCACTGCACACCCCTGATGCCTACATCACCTACCAGGTGCAGGTCGATTCCGACATGCGCGGAGACGTCGTAAACGAGGCCCTAGTGAGCATCGAAGGACGTCGCAGCTACAGTCTCAAGGCTCAGACCGCGTTACCCGTAGTTGAGGTCGCGCTCAGTGCACCCAACTATGTTGGGGTCACCTCACCAATCCGCTACTCCATCAAGGTCACCAACAGGGGGGCCGTTGCCCTGACCAACCTTGAGGTCACAGCATCCTGGACAGGCGGCGCCTACATCGAGTACCCGAACCCAGAGTCTTGGGCAATCCCCGAACTCGCGGCGGGTGCAGAGTGGAATAGGCAGTTCACTTTGTGGACGTTCTCCACCGCCTCCGGACAGGTAGTGGCATCGGTCGAAGTGTCTCACCCCTGGATTGGGACTGCCACTGCTACTGCCAACACAACAATCGTGCGCTGACACACATCAGCTAGACCAGAGTGCAAAGGGGGCCTTTGGACGCCGTCCATCGGCCCCCCTAGCTCCAACCCAAGCTCCAGTCACGCCTGGGCAGAAAGCCTCTTGTGCAATCACAACCCAAGCTCCATCACAAATACATCCTCGTTGGTGCTTTCATCACCCTTTTGGTACTGATGACGCACACCTTCGCCGCCGCTTCAGCCCATGATGCGGCCCTGCTCGAAAACGCTGCGCAGCAAACCATGGACGCCGGCACTGGCCCAGACAGCGGACCGTTCGCCCCAGGCCAGGTAGTCGTCAAATACAAGGATCGCAAGGACGCCTCCGCCTCCATCCATGCAGCCCCCGAAACTGCAGCGCGTCGCACCGCCCTACGCGCGATCCCTGGAGCCTTTGTTCTTCAAGTAGCTGTCGGGAGCGAGCTGCAGATGGTGTCTGCCTTGCGGCGGGATCCGACAGTGGAGTACTGCGAACTCAACTATCGAGCGTCTGCCTTGGACGAGCCAGACGACGCACTTTGGTCACAGCAATGGGCACTCCACCGCATCCAGGCGTCTGCCGCTTGGGATGTTGCGCGCTGTGAGGGGACAGTCGTGGCCATCCTCGACACGGGCGTGTTCCAAGATCATCCTGACCTGTCCAACGTCTTGTGGACAAACGTTGGTGAGATTCCCGGCAACGGAATCGATGACGATGAAAATGACAAGATCGACGATGTGCACGGCTGGCACTTTTACCAGAACTGCACGAATGACAACTGCCAGCCCTACGAAAATCATCTGATCGAGGACGAAAACGGCCATGGGACACATGTCACAGGCATCGCCGCAGCGCAAACCAACAACGGCCTCGGCATCGCTGGTGTCTCGCGTGGCGGGCAAGCCATGATCGTCAAAGTTCTCGACCGTTACGGCGACGGCTACTACTCCGATATCGCCGCCGGCATCCGCTACGCCGCCGACAACGGCGCCCAGGTCATCAACCTAAGCCTCGGTGGCGACCAGCCGTCACGCGTCCTGCAGGATGCCGTCGACTATGCCTACAATAAGGGAGTGCTCGTGGTAGCAGCGACCGGCAACGATGGCGGTGCAGTGCTCTATCCCGCGGCATGCGATCGCGTCATGGCCGTCGCTGCCACTGACGAGCAGGATCAGCGGCCCGCATTCTCCAATTATGGGCCACAGGTCGACATCGCCGCACCGGGCCAAAACATCATCAGCACCTGGCGTCCGCCATACTACTACTTCCAACGCCGTGGCACATCCATGGCTGCCCCACATGTCGCTGGCGCGGCAGCCCTCCTCCGCAGCTGGCGGCCGGACTATACCAACGATCAGACTCAGGAACGACTGCAATCCTGCAGCGACGATGTTAACGCCAGCACACTTCCCGGACACGACTCCTTCCTCGGCTGGGGTAGGCTTAACCTGGCCTGCGTCTTCGCTGACCTCCCTCCTGGGCCCACGCCAACTCCACCCCCCGTACCAACACCAATCGCTACGCCCACTCCCCGCATCTGTGAGACTCGGCTGCTCCTGATTTTCAAGCAGTATCGCGCCAATCCCTAAACCTCTCGAGCCCACCAGCACAGCCTACGGCTAGGTCAGCGCGTCTACCCCGCCCGTGACCAAAGACCTCACAGCCCTCTGGCACCGTACCAAGCACACTAGTCCCCAACTGAAGCTAGTGACCACACATCTCTCCAAACACAAAGCCCCGCCCTTAGGGGCGGGGCTTTGTGCTCACGTACCTATGATTCTACCAAACCGTCTTCCACTTGATGATCGGCAAGTAGTAGTGACGGATCGGCGGAACTACCGTGAACTGCACGATGCCGGGGCCAGTGCGCCCGTTCAACGTAATCGCGTAGAGGTTCACGGTGCCGATGTGATCCGTGCTGGCCACGAGTGTGGCGAACGCATAGCCTCCTGCATGAGTCGTGGTCGTGTAGAAGATGTCACCACTCTCAGCAAACGTGCCGTGTTCGGTCACGAAGGTGACTGTGATGCCGGCCAGGACTGGGTTGAAGTAGTAGTCTCGCACCCAGGCCGTGATCTGCGACGTAGACGTCCCGTCGGCCGGAATTTCAAAAGGATCTCCCCAGACGTCGACGTAGTATGGCTCATCCGGCAGGAACTGCACCTCGACGGTATCCGAGATAGAGTCTGCAGTCGCCGTGACTGTCACCAGCCCGGCATCCTGACCAGAGGTGAGTGTAGCAGTGACGCGGCCATTCACCGACGGTCTGGTAACTGCCCAGTCCCCCGATTCGCGGAAAAGACCCAGATCGGTGCCTAGAGTCACCAAGGTGCCGTCAGCAATCCAGGTCCCACTACAATCAGTAACCTCAGCCTCGACGATGATGTTGTACCCATTCACATCACCATTGATCGGAATGCTATCTACGTCCGTGGTCACCTCGATGAACTGCGGCAGACCTGGTAACAACCAGAGATCCACGTAGCTTGGCAGTGCCGATCCTGAGGCCATGCCCACTTGCTCGAGGCTCTGTGGCCAGGCACGCAGCGGCTTGTTCAAGGCAGTCACGGTGGTGCTTACTGCCCCGTTACGAGTGAAGGCTGGGTTCGGCGAAGCGATCAGTGTGTCAAATGCAATGCCAAATGTAACCTCAGTGCCATCCTTCACCAGATTGCCGCAACGGTCATAAACCTTGGCCGAGACCAGCGCGGTATCACCGCAGTTGCGCACCAGATTGTCTGGCGTGACAGTCAACCCACCAAAGTGGTCAGCAGGCCCAGCCTCTAGCTGTAGCGTTACACTTCCGCTGGCCGAGTCGGAAAGAGCAGTCACCATAGAGGTCCCGATCGTGCACAACGACCTATAAGTGGCGAAGGCCAGCCCGCCCATAGTCGTTGTCGTTGTCGGGCTGATGACGCCAAGTGCATCCACGGTGAAGGTAACAACCGTTCCGTCGGCCACCGGATTCTGCGCGCAGTCAGTCACCCGCGCCCGAATGGAAGACACCTTGCCGTCTACCGCTAGCACCGATGGCGAAGCCGTTACCTCGATATTGCGTGGAAGACCGGGTAACAGATCAACCCGAATCTCCTTAACCGCCTCTCTGGATTCACGGCGAGCAGTGATGCGCACAGTCAGGAAGCGGTCCCCAAACTGATATGTGCCGCCATACAACGTAGCAGTAGCAACCCCGCCAGCAGTGACCGTCCACTCTGGATCCATGTAGCCGCGGACTCCGGGCACCACCACCATCTGCACTTCAGTGCCGTCCTCAACCAGGTTGTTGAACGCATCATACACCGTGGCCGTCACAACAGCAGTATCTCCGCAGACCTTGATAGTAGTCGGAAATGCCACTGCCTCGACCTTCGCCGGCAGTCCCGGAATGAAGGGGACGCTCAGGGTGTCACTGGGCATACCAGCGCAAGCCGGTGCTACTAAAGCAGTAACGGTGGCGGTGTGCACCAGCGTATCCGTCGCCAGGCCAACGCGCGCATATCCACCCACAGAACTGACGGTGACACTTGCCAGACCGGACTCTACAAACTTGCCCCAGTCCGTCGTGAACAACACTGGCACGTTACCAACCAGGTTGCCACTGCTATCCCTGACCTCAGCAGTCAGTGTCGTTGTGACAGTACCATTGCTCACTCGCACAGAGGCGGGGCTTGCGGTCAGGTCTACAGTGGTCGGCACGACCACCTGCACCGGCACCGGCCCACTGCTGTTGTTGCCAGCGATGGGATCCGGCACTCCAGCCAGGATTTCCGCCACATTGCTGCGCACGACCGGCACGCACCACGAGACAGCCGAGCTCGGCTGCGCAACCACTGTGATTGTCCCAGTCGCGCCAGGCATGAGGCTACCAACATTCCACACGTACTTGTTGCCAGCCGCCGTAGTCGGCGCCGCTAGGCCTGCCGACGAAGACGACCGCTGATACACAAAGTTGACCGGCAGTGTGTCTGTGACCTGCACGCCAGTAGCGATAGCTGGCCCAGCGTTGTTATAGGTAATCGTGTAGGTCACTTCCTGACCTTGATTGATTGAGGCGGGCGAAGCAATCTTAGAGATCGACAGATCTGCCGCCTGGAAGGTGACCGTCACCATATCCGTCTTGATTGGCAGCAGGATGGTCGAGGTACTGGTGATGATGTGGCCATCGTACACGGTCGCCCACACCTCAGCCACGCCCGGCACGGTCGCAGCCGTCAGAGTCGTCACCACGCGGCCAGTGCCACCGGTCGTCGTACCCCCAGAACGGAAGGCATCGATCCAGATATCGCCAACACCGCCATCATGGCGAACAGTTATCGTGTGGCTGCCAGAGCCGAGTCCCGTGGCGATTACGTCTTCAACGCGATACTCCCACTCAGAGCTGCTCATGTCGATTGTGGTCACCAGACCACCATCAATCAACACTTCTGCTATTCCGCCGCCAACTCCCTTGGCATAGATCAGCGACACCGCAGGTCCGTTGAACGTCCATTCCAACTCGCGAGGAGCCACGGACGCACGAAGGACGTNNCCGCCACTGGCTCGCGCAAATCCCCCAGGATTCGCCCAGGCGCCCGTACGCGTCACCTTGGTCAGGTCCTCTGCTTCGGCCAGATCCCATGGCACTGTGCCCAGGCTGGTTGTGATGCCAACCATGGTGCCGGGATCGACGCGGGTGCCCGCTACATCTCGAACTGTCGCCGTGATTGTAGCCGTAGAGACGCCGTCGGCTGGCAACGTAGTCGGATTCGCCACAACATCGATCGTGTGTGGCACGCACAGAGCCGGATCGTAGGTCACCGTGCCTAGCGCAGGCACGTCATAGTCATGCTGAATCTCGTCTTCGATCCCACGGTAGTCACAGACATCCCAGTAGTTGTACGTAGCGGTGACCGGGAACGAATAACCCTGCAATCGCAGCTCATAGCTGCTATTGCCATAGATGTTGTTGGCATCAGCCACGCTGCCGCCGATAGTGATCTCGCGCTGGGTCGCGCCTCCCGCTGTACGATACACACGGACGCCCGCCGTTCCGCCGGTGATCGTATTGTCCGCCAAGCCCACGATCTGGTTGACAACCAGGGTATCCTGGAAGATCAGGACGCCATCCGTACACCCGTTAATGTTGTTCCCCGAGATAGTCAGGCCATCTGCGTCATTCTCAACATGAATGCAGGCCTCAGTCACACCCAGGTCGCCGGTGACCGTGTTGCCCGAGACCAACGTCCCCGCATAGCTCTCCTCGACCCAAATGTCATAGTTCAGGCCACCGGATCCGTTAGCATAGAGAGTATTGCCCGTGATCGCCGTCGGGCCAGGGGCAGTCAGTGAGTCGTAGATGCGAATTCCGGTGAGCTGGTTGTCATGAATCATGTTGCCATCAATCGTACCGGCCGCCCTTCGCATCCGGATGCCATGATCAAAACCTGTGATCACGTTGTCTGTGATGCTGTAGCCGTCAATGCCCAGCGCCCAGGTCGCTGCACCCACGTCATAGTTCCGCACACCATAGTCGGCGCCATAGCTCTCAATGGTGAAGCCAGAAATGTTGACGCCACTGTGTAGCACCTGCACAGCCGTGTCGGCCGTGTTGGGCACCGTGATAAAGGTGGTGGCAGTGCTTGCACCATACACACTGATGGGTTTGGTGATGGCGATTTCGCCATAGTACTCACCACCACGGACATGGACGGTGCCATAGTCTGCAACCGCTGTGAGGCCATCAGGGATATTGTCGAACGCCGTCACGCCCCAGAGATGGCCATCGTTGGTCCCCGCCACAGTATAGTCGTCGTCTACGTACACGTGAGTGGCCAGGAAGCGAGCTGCGTCCGCAACTACATTCACACCCGTGCCCCACACAGTAGGATTGTCGCTGAGGGTCACATATCCTGAAGTGCCGCTCAAGAAGCGATATCGTCCCAGCGTGTACCACCCCGAATCAGCGCCTCCTGGTGCCGGCGTCCCATCAGCCGTGGCTTGCTGATTCACCCGACGCGTCGCCGTACCTCCGTCATAGTACACCGTGTACAGAGCATCGTTTCGTTGTGTTCCGGCAGTACTATTGGCCCAGTAGTGTACCTGGACCTGATACGTGCCCTCCTCGAGGTCCGGGCGCCACTCGGCCACATCGCCACTGTCATCCGCCGGGGTATAGATGCAGTCACCGTTCCATCCACCTGCACCGAAGGCGAGCCAGTTGCCCGTCGGGTAAGGAGGAGGAGGGGTAAAACCGGTGCTTCCATCATCTATCGCGTATCCCGTGGACGATGGCAGAGCTTGCGCCCCAGCACCGGGTCCGGCAAGGTCACCCGGCGCAGCACGACCTGGTTCAGGCCCTTGGGCCAAGACTGGAAGTAACATAAGAGCCCCGAAAAGCAGAGAAACAAGGATCAATAGCACCAGCGCTGACCCAAGGACGCGCGGCTTGTGGTCCATCTTCACCCCTCCTAGAAAATGACGCGATTCGGGTTATCCAACCCCGATGACGTACGAGCCCAACCAAAAGATACGCCAAGACCAGAACGCCAGGATCAATGGCATCCTAGTCCAATTGTCCGGCGGTTGGAGGGCGAGCTATGCTCGCCCTCCAACGAGTCAGAGCCTCTCCTAGCGAAACGTGCTCCTGGTGATGACGGGTAGATAGATCTTCTGCACCGGTATCGGCGGCGGTGTAGGTGTGGGCTCGAAGTAAAAGTCCACAAAGATCTCTTTCCGCCGTCCTCCAGCCGCTGCGGCGACACGGGCGATGCCGGATGTTGTGCTGGACCGCAGGACAACACTAGCCCTGCCTCCAGAAGTGGATGTCGTCTCAGTCATCCCGGCCGGGAAGCGCCCCGCATCGGTGGAGAAGATCAGTGTTGTCCGGTCAGCCACTGGGTTGCCGTAGAAATCGCGGACCTCAGCGCTGATGTTTGAAGTCGATACGCCGTTTGCGGGAATCGACCACGGATCGGCAGTCAGTATGATGTCGAAGGGCGGCCCAGCAATGTACTGGACCACGACATCGCGCTCGCGCTCTCCGGCAGCCGCACGGATTGTCGCCGATCCGGTGGCATCTGGTGAGGTGAGGGTCGCGTAAGCGCGTCCATCAGCCGTCGTCGTGGACTGCGGTGACAACGATCCGCCCCCAGAGGTGATTTGGAACGTGACCGGTGTGCCATCGCTGACGCCATTACCGCCACAGTCCAGTACCTGCAGCCGAATCGTCGCCCGGCTTCCGCCAACGAGAACTTGTGGCGGCTCCGAAACCAGCACGAGCTGATCCGGAGGACCGACGATGAACGTGATGCCAAATTCATCTGATACTGTGCTGCGCAGCCCAGAGGGATAGGCCAGCACCGTAGCGAAGGTTGGCGTCGTGCCGGCAGAGATGATCGCCTGCGCGATGCCGTTGGTCGTACGCCCACCATCGATTGGCTCTGCCTGTCCGGTCGGGAAGACATCAAAGACTACCACCGTGCCATCTCGCACGACATTGCCATAGCGGTCCTTGACCAGCGCCCGAGCAAGTCCCGTCCCAACACAGCTGGGAATAAGCGCCGGCTCCACCGAAAGCATATCGATGCTATGCGGCTCGCCAGGGCCAAAGGTCACCGCAACCGTCGCCGAGTCTTCGCCCACGGCACCGCGGACGATGGCGGTGCCAACCTGGGTGGAGGTGAGGAATACCTGCGATGCCCCACCCACCGTGCTACCGAACGTTGTGCTGATGGTGCTATCCGTGAACTGACCCAGTGTAGCGGTAAAGCTGACCACCGTACCATCCAGGACCGGATTGGCAAACTCATCCCTGGCGATAACCGTCACTGCCGAGCGCTGACCGACAGGCAAAGTGGTCGGATTCGCCGTGATCACAACGCGAGGAGCGCCAGGGACTATGCGCACCAGCGTGCTTCCCGTGGCCGCACCGGAGGTTGCGGTCACAGTCGTCGTCACGGGCGTGGTCCCGGAGCGCAACACCGTAGACGCTCGGCCCGCAACAGTGCTTGCTGACAGAGGATCAACTGATCCTGCAGCGGCGGGGCTCAGCCCAAAGGCCACTGCAGTGCCATCCACAACTGTGTTGCCATATTGATCGACAAGCCATGCCTCGATCAGCGACGTCGCTCCACCCACAGTTATCTGATCCGGGCTGGCCATCACTGTGATTGTATAGGGTCCCATCGGAGTGAAAGTCACTTGTGCCGTGGCCACGAGCGAGCCAGTCGTTGCTGTGACCCAGGCCGTACCCACCAGCGGTCCAGAGACCAGGTCCACCGTCGCTGCGCCACCCACTGCATCTTGCGTAAGCGTCTGCAAGATCGGGAAGCCGCCAAGGCTCGTGCTGAAGTTCACTGGTGTGCCATCCGCCAGAGGATTGCCATAGGCGTCCAAGCCGGTGGCACGCAGCAACGATATGCTGCCCCCGACAGGTATCGTATTGGGAACTGCACTCAGTGCCAGCGTCACCGGTGGCGTCGGCAGCACCCTGGTGGTCGCCGCGCGGATATTGTTGCCAATACTTTGGTCATAGGTGCGCGAGCCAACCGTGGCCGTATTCGTGATCACTGTCCCAGGCGGCCAGTAGCGATTCTCGGCGACTACACCGCCAAACTGAATGGTGCCGCCCTGGCCAGATGCCAGAGATCCCAACTCCCAGCGGTAGTGCAGATTCTCTGTCACCGTCACTGGCGCAACACTGAAGAAGGTGTTACGCAGCCAACCGCTATCCAAAGAGCCATCCGTGATTACGTCATCCAGATAGGCATTGGTTGCCGTAATTGGCCCCAGGTTGCGGTACTCAATCGTGAACGTAATCCGTTGTCCGACGGCAACCGCAGTTGCTGGTTCAACCGTCTTGGTAATCACCATGTCGGCTGGGTCGAACCTCACATCCACGAAACTGCTGAGCAAGACCGGCACCGCCGTATGCGTCTGCGAGACGGCAGTGGCAGCCACCGTAGCGATCCCAGGCGTCGTTGCCGCGGTGAGCACCGCGCTTGAGACCCCTCCGCTCGTCGCTACTCCAGAACGGAAGGCATCCATGAAGATAGGGCCTGTACCGACGCGATGGGTTAGGCGTAGCACATGGGCAGCCGTAGGGCTGCCAACCCAGGTAAAGGCCTTCTCCGCCTGCCAGGTCGCTGAGCCATCCATGTCCAGGCTGCCAACATAGGTGCCGTCAACATACACATCACCTATGCCAGCCCCAGCCGCCAGGCGGTACATCACCGACACACCGTTACCGCTAAAGTTCCAGTACACCGATGTCCCATCAACGTTGGTCCGCAAGTACGTTCCACCGCTGGCCGCCGCGTGGCTCAAGGTCGTCCAGCTGCCGGGCGGTGATTGACTGGCCCCCGAGTCTTCCACAAAGCCGTACAACATGGACCCAAACGAAGTGGTAAAGCCAATCATGTAGTCACCGACCACCGGATTACCACCCGTATCCAGCAGTCGTGCAGTGACATCGGAAGTCGACACACCATCGGCCGGCAGAACGAGCGGATCGGCAAAGGCGACACATTGCTTCGCTGGCCCAATTCCAATGGCCACATAGCCAACGCCAGTCACGCTTCCAGCCGTAGCGCTGATAGTTGCCGTGCCGCGGATTGGAGGTCTGCTCCAGAACGTCATCGTGATGCGCCCCAGGGCATTGGTCGTGCGCGTGGTACGGGTGATGGTGCCATCTGCGTCAAAAGCGCCCAGGCTGGTCGTGAGATAAACCGTCGTTGCTGGCACAGGATTCCCACAGCGGTCGGTGACTGTTATCTGCAGCGTCGCGGAAGTATCCACCAAGATACTGGAAGGATTGGGCACCACCGCCACTGCAGCCGGCCGATCGGGGATCAGGTTCACGGTAGCCGCCGCAGCATTGTCCTCGGGGTTCACATCAGCCATGAGAGATCGAATCTCCACGGTATTGGTGATGATTCCGGGGAAGGCTACACACGGCCGACGGGCCGTGATTGTGATCACACCCCCACCCTGCACCGGCAAGTTGCCGGCCTGCCACACGTACACATTGCTTTCGGGGTTCTGCGGTGCGCCAAGATTCGGCGACGACGATGAACCCACATACACCAGTGGCGCTGGCAACGTGTCGGTGATCCGTGTTGCTGTGCCTTCGGCCCAGCCGCGGTTCCCATACGACAACGTGAACGTCACCAAACTATCCGGAAGAAGCTCAGCCGGGCTGGCACGTTTGCTGATGGTCAGATCGGCACAGGCGAACTCGACCATATCTGTATCGTAAGGCGGCCCGAGGATGGACTCCAAGCGCCGATCGATTGCCGTAGCTGTGATTGTTGCAGTAGTGCACAACTGCTCAGAAGTCAGGATTGCCCTCGCTACTCCATTGGTCGTCTGCGTGCCAGAGCGCAGTGCATCCAGATAGACCACACCAGTCACACACTTCACGTCGATGTAGTGCAGCGCCACCGGGTCAAGCCCGGTGACAATCACTGTCTCGCGCTGCCATTCGTTGGAGGCCGCGGACATGTCCAGCGTCTTGCGAATTACCCCATCGACGTAGACCTCCGCCTGGCCTCCCGTCGGTGTGCGGAGATAGATGAGAGAAACTGCGCTGCCCGTAAACTCCCATTGCAGCATGGCCCCCGTCGTAGCGGTGCGCAGGTAGCTGCCGCCACTCGCGCTCGAGTTGGCCACAACGGCCCAGTCGCCCGTCGACGTGATAACATCCGTGGATTCAGCCTCCACGTACTCGTATGGCACAGTGCCATGATCGGTCACAAAGCCAACCATGGTACCATCTTCGGCCAAGTTGCGGCAAGCGTCGTAGACCGTAGCCGTAATAGTTGAGGTCGAGGTGCCATTCGCAGGAATGACCGCCGGCGAGCGGGTCACCAGAACGTTCGCAGGTGAGCCAGCCATGATCCTCACCGTCGTGGCCTTCGAAACGGAAGCGACCGTAACAGTAACGGGGATCAAACCAGCAACGTCACCCGAGTCCAAGATCGTTAGATGGAATCCATTGACATCCAGCACGCCTGTGGTCCATTCGAGACGCGCATCGCCAAAGCCACTTCCTAACGTCCAGGTAATGGCCTCGCCGGCATTCGGATTGCCATACTGGTCGGTGACCGTGACCGCGATGGTAGACTTCCGCGGGAAGCCTGCCGGGCGACAATTCCAGACCCAGATCTCTTCTGGATTGGCCAAGAACGTCATCGTATATGGCAGGCCCGGGATGATCTGGATGGTCGTCGTCACGACACCTGCATTGGCAACAGTCGCGGTGATGGTGGCAGTCCCCAGCACTCCTCCAGGAGTAAACGATGTGGACGCCTGTCCGTTGCTAAAGTGCCCGTAAGCTACGGACCCTGGAGGGCTTCCCACCCCACCCAGGTTCGTCTCGAAGGTGATGGGCGTAGTGTTGCGCAGACAGCATCCACCGGCACAACCGGTAGCAGTAACGGCGATCGGCGCACTTCCAGCGCGAACGACAGACTGGTCCGGGACCAGAGTTAGCTCAATGGAGGGGTCCCAGTCCACGTTGCTGCCACCCGACTGATAGATGTCGCGTGGCGGGGTCGCGCCCCTGGTCGGCGGTGGCTGATGCCCCCACCAGTTACCCTCCGCGTCGATTGTGACTACGGCGGACATGTTGCGCAGGCCAAAACTGCCATTTCCGTAGATGTGGTTGCAGTTGACGACCGGCGCCGAACTGAAGCCCATCAACAGCACGCCATAGTTGGCATTGTCCACAACGCGGTTGTAACGGATTCTGCCGCCCGCGTTGGTGCCGTCAAAACGTACTCCGGCAGTATCGGCTCCTCCTCCAGCTGTTCCAACACCTGACACAGCGTTGTATTCCACGACTGTATTGACCGTCGAATTCAGCGTGATGCCACCGCTGTTGAAGCCGGAGGGACTGTTGGTCAGGTTCGTAGTGTCCACGGTGTTGCTGAGCACCTGCGTATTGATGGAACCCGACCCAACGCGAATGCCATCCCATGAGATGTCATGGATCTGATTCCCTACAATCGAGTTGCCAGTTGCTGTGCCCGCAGTGCTGAACACTCGTAAGCCAAAGCCCAGCGTGTCATAGATGTGGTTGCCCTGAATCAGGTTCTCATCGCCCGTGTTTAGGTCAAACCCAAAGCCATTGTTGTGCGACAAGGCATTGTCCATAAAGCTGCCGTTGTTGACGTATGTGGCCGTTATCGCACCCGTACCACAGCCAGTAATGACGTTGTTGCTGAACATCACCTCGTTAAGAGGATCGCTGACCCGACCATCGAGCCAGAGGCCATAGGCAAAGTCTTCAATCGCAAAACCATCGATCATGACCCCATCCGCTGTCTGGCGGACGCGAATAGCATTTCCCACATCCGGCGTCAGAGAGCGCATGACCGTCGCCGCGCTCCCGGCACCATCCAGCCACAGGGGCTTGGGAATCGTCACCGTCATCGTATACAGGCCACCCAGCACATGCACGACACCCCCCCTCCGTACTGCAGTAACGCCATCGGGCATGTTGCTGAATGCATCAAAGCCCCACAGATGGCCGTCGTTGATGCAAGTGCTGCAATAGTCATCGTCGACCCAGACTTCGTTGGGCTCCAGGAAAGCCACACTGGTGGAACTCATCGGGAAGGTGCCACCGATAGCTGTGGCCGTAACGACAGCCGTTGTCGGGGGCAACAGCCGGGAGGTCAGAGTCCCCACGGCCCTGCCCGCGGAGGTAGACGCACCAGAGCGGAATCTATCGATCTGAATGGGTGTCGAATCCATGGCCAACAGCGTGACCGTATGCGCCACGGCAGCACTAAGATTGGTGGGCACAGCGTCCTCGACCCACATGCTCGGCCCGTTGCTGTCGATGACGCGCACCACACCGCCGTCCACACGTACCTCGATGCGGCCATTGCCAGGATTCTGCGCATAACGCACCGACACAGCCTGGCCGCGGAATGACCATGAGGCATTATCGCCAGTGTTGGTCGACTGAATGAAGAAGCCTCCACTCGCCTCGGCATTGGGGACTGTGGCCCAACCACCCACTTTTCCAACCGATGCTCCCTCAGCTTCGGCCCAGCCGTAGATCATGGACCCAGCTGTTGTGGAGAAGTGAACCATGGTGCCATCTGGCACTGGGTTCCCAAATTGGTCTACCACATCAGCAACGATCAGGGCGGTTGACACGCCGTCGGCGAGAATAGAGTCCGGATAGGCCGCCATGAACGTGATGGTATAGGGTGGTCCCGCAACGATCTGGATGTTCGTGGTGCCAAAGATACCGCCCCAAGAAGCGCGGACCTGCGCCACACCTGGAATGGCACCTGCATTCAGCGTGGTAGTAGCCACTCCCGTGACAGTACCATTCGTCAGTGGGTTAGGAAGACCCAATGTGGAAGTGAAGGTGATCACCGTGCTGTCACTGACAAAGTTGCCATAGATGTCACGAACGGTAGCACTGATCGCTGCCGTGCCCGTACCCACGGGAATGACCGTTGGATTTCCGGTCACGACGATGGATGCGGGCGCAAGAGGTAGTATCGTGATCGTTGTCGTAGCCACACCGTTGTTCGGGATCGTGGCAGTAATCGTAGCAGTGCCCGCGACTGTGCCCGGCAGGAAGGATACGGTCTCTGCCCCACCACTCATGGTGCCATAGGCCACCATAGCAGGAGGACTGCCCAGCCGTCCGAGATCAGTGGTAAAGGTGATCGGTGTGTTGTCAAAGATGTTACAGCCATAGCCCTCAGCTGTGGCCGTGATGATTAGGCTCGCCCCGCCCGCATTCACGGTGGATTGAGATGGTGTCAACACCAGCTCAACGGGAGGATTCCAGAGCACCGCAGCTGCATTGCCGATATCTACCGGTAGTGGTCCTGGCGGGTTGAAGGTCAATGGCTGATTATGACCCCACCAGTTCCCAAACGCATTCACCGGGGTGCCAAAGGCATTGCGCAGACCATGCCGGCCATTTCCGTAAATGTGATTACAGTTCACCAGCGGTGGTGAGAAGAAGCTTGCCAGGTACACGCCATCGTTGGCGTTGTTGAGGATGCGATTGTAGCGGATGGTTCCATCACGGCTACTGCCATCCACGAATATGCCAGCAGTATTGACGCTGCCACCGGCAGTGCCCACACCCGATACATCGTTGTACTCAACAACATAGTACCGCGCAGTATTCAGCACGATGCCACCGTCGTTGAGGCCACCGCCAGCGATACGGTTGGTGCTGCGCACAGTATTGCTCAGAACCTGCGGGTAGTCCTCGTTCACGCCTACGCGGATCCCGTCCCAGTCTACGTCGTGCACATAATTGTAGGCGACCACGTTGTTAGAGCTACTGCCCGTGGAACTGCGCACTCGCAAACCAAACCCGTTGGTGATAGCATAGATCTCATTGTTGAGAATCTGGTTGTTATCGCCGATATCCAGATCAAAGCCAAGCCCCTGGTTCTCGTAGAAGAGGTTGTCTGCAAAGTAGCCGTTGCTCACATAGGTCGCAGTGACCGCACCGCTCACGGTGCCCGTTATCGCGTTGTTTGTGAAGTGGACCCCTTCCAGACTATTGGCTGCATCGCCATCCAGGTACATGCCATAATCGAAATCACGCACGGTGAAACCGCTGATGAGTACATCATCCGCTGCCGGCTGCACCCGGATGCCATTGCTGGTGTCGATGCCGATGATGAATGTGCTATCGCGCCCATCGCCAATCAGATTCAGTGTCTTTGTGATTACGATCGGCGCCCCAGCTACCGTGTACAGGTAGTTGCCCTGAAGGACACGCACGGTGCCATCCGGCCGCACCGCCTGTACCCCCTCAGGAATGGTGGGGAATGCGTCTGACCCAAGGACAGCAGTACCGCCACCAACGTAGGCCGGCAGGGTCTCTACGGTACCAATTGCATGCCCTAACCAGTCGTCGTTGACCCAGATGATGTCACCTTGTCCAAAGCAGACATCGTCAGTGACCTGCAGCTCCGGCGAGACGGGATGCCCAAGCCGACTGGTCGCATAGACAGTGCCGGTATGCACCTCAGTGGGGCTGGTTATGGACAAGGCAGGAGCAACCAGCGTGGCCAAGGCCTGGCCGCCACTCGTAGTAGTACCTGAGCGAAACGCGTCTAGCCACAAGTTGCCCGATTGACACACCACTTCGATCTGGTGTACCGCCCACGGGTTCAGCCCGGTGGCAATCACTTGTTCGAGCCACGCTGTGCCGCCCGCTGCATCGATAACCACGGGCGCACCACCATCAACGCGCACCGTCATCACCCCGCCAGTCGCATAGCGCAGGTAAATCAGTGAGACAGCTTCTCCACGGAACAGCCAAAATGCAGCAGCGCCGGGCGTGCTGGTCTGCAGCCGTGCCCCATCGCTAGCACTGGGATCGGCTGCGACAGTCCAGCCCGTGGATGTCACCACGAGCGTGTTCTCCGCTTCCACATACTCGTACTTCTCGATGGTGCCCAGAGTACTCGTAAAGCCGACCATTGTGCCATCGGGCACAGGGTTGCCCAGGCAGTCCTCGAGGGTTACTGTGACGGCAGACGTCGCCGCGCCGTTGGCCGGCAATATGTCGGGGCAGCCCGGCACAGCGGTGATAGTTGCAGCATCAGGAGGACCAGCAGTGACCTCAACACTCGTAGATGCCGTTAGCGTAGTGCCAAACTTCGCCGAAATCTGTGCAGAGCCCGTCAGAGCACTGGAGGTGAATGTTGTCGTGAACACGCCCGTGCCATCAGTCAACCCGGTGCCGGGGAACACCGAACCCAGCGCGTCCCAAGTGAAGCTGATGAGGCGTCCAGGCACAGGGTTTGCATTCACATCGCGCAAAGTCGCCGTAAGGACAGCCCTATTGCGCGGGTTGTCGCAGCTATTGGGGACCGTCGTCGGATCGGCAACCAGGCTCAGACTCGTTGGCGGTCCCGACTCCAGCGTATGCGTGATGCTCTCGCTACAGCGTCCTGGCTCCACAGTGCCAGTGATGGTGACCACGCCAGCACTCATGCCAGAGCGCAGAACGGCCGAGGCCACTCCCCCGCCAAAGGCTGCCGTGGAGGGGAAGACCAGCGTCCCCATGTCACTGGTGAAGGTAATCAACGAGCCGTCAATGATGTCATAGTTGAGCGCACTGGCTATAGCCGTGATGGTCGTTGTAGCAACCCCATCGGCGACAAGAGGTGTCGCACCGACGCTCAAGGTCAGCGAAATCTGCGGTGACCAGAAACATGTTGCGGCCGCGCGTACGTCGGCTGGTTCTCCCAAACCGAATGTCAGGGTATCACAGCCCCACCAGTTCTCTTCCGCGTGCACGGTCCCAGCCGTCACGTTGTTCAGCCCATAGCGGCTATTACCATAAATGCTATTGCCGTGAATCACCGCCAGGCCAGATCCCACCGGCATGTGGATGCCATGGCCAGCAGTATCTCGGATCAAGTTGGCTTCGATGGTAATTGTTGGCGTGTTCCCTCTCAGCGAGATGCCGGCCGCATCCGGGCGATTGCCGCCAGCGTTGGACACATTGGAGATCCGGTTCAGGTATATCGCCGAGTCGGTACAGTCAAGGAGGACAATGCCGCCCAGATTGTGATCAGCATCTGGCACGGCGGCCGCGGCATTCAACCATGCCTGATTGGTACGCTCCACGACATTGGCGGCGATTTCGACGGTCGCCGTCGTGGCTCCTCGAACCAGAATGCCATCCCAGCCCTGGTCATGGATGGTATTGCCATAGACACCATTGCCGTTGGTTACCCCAACCAGCTCGATGCCAACATTCTGATTGTTGTAGATAACGTTGTTGTCGAGCGAGTTGTCGTTGCCAGTAAGCAGCGTGATGGCTGCGCCCAGGTTGTTGTAGATCTCATTGTAGCAAATGGTAGACTGGTAGATGTTCTCCAGGGAGATTCCCTGGTAGCCTGACGTGATGTCATTGCTGCACAGGGTACTGAAGTACACGTATGTGCCATAGATGGCATGAGAATTTGCCCCCGCGTTGTTGCTCTCGAAAGCATTGTTTGTGATAGTAGCGTTGTAGACCCGCGGGCCCGCGGCGGTGCCCGTGCCGCGAAGGTAGATACCGCGCTCAAAATCCCTGATTTTGAAACCGCTGATGGTCACGTCATCGGCCCGATCGACATAGAACCCACGGCTGCCTGCGGCGTCGGTTCCATCCACTACCACGACGTCACTGCCCACGCCCAACAGGCTCACTGGCTTGTTTACGGTCACGCTCTCAGGGTAGGTGCCTGCCAGGACATGCACCGTGCCGCCGCTGAGGACTTTGTCGACACCATCCTGGATTACGTCAAAGGCGTCATAGTTCCATATATGGCCGTCGTTACCGCACGCACTGCAATAGTCATCATCCACCCATACCACTGAAGGGCCGGGGAAAGACACTGTCGTCCAGGTGAAGGGCCACGTTGGCGCGATACCCGTGAGACCTTTCCCGATGGCCGTGGCACCGACAATGGCGGTCCCTATGGTGCTTGGTGCGGTCAACGGGGCAGTCGCTACACCGGCGCTGGTTGTCGTACCGGAGCGGAATGCGTCGAGCCAGATACGGCCAACCCCGCCGTTTCGAATGCGGATGGTATGTACCCCCGAGCCTAAGGTCGTGGTAAGTTGAGTCTCAACCTGCCACTCAAGTGCCCCGCTGGCAAAGTTGATCGATGTGACATGGACTCCATCCACACTCACGTCGGCCACACCACCGCCGATATTCTTGGCATAGACCAGAGAAACCGCAGGGCCCTGGAAGTTCCAGGTGACCTCATCTCCAAAGTTGTCCGAGTAGATCAACCTGCCACCGCTGGGCCCCGCTGCCGCGTACTCGTTCCAGGCTCCCAGGCGTGTTACGGAAGCATCCTCAGCCTCCGTATAAGCATGGGGCACTGTACCAAGAGTAGTCGTCAGACCTACCATGGTTCCATCTGTGACCGGGGCGCCAAACTTGTCAGTGACAGTGACCATAATTGTTGACGTTGCCGCTCCATCGGACGGCAGCGTGCTTGGACTTGCGGACATCGTCATGGTGTAGGGAGGCCCGGCGACGCCGCTTAGCTGAATCCAGCGCACGGCATCCGCGCACGTTACAGTGGAATCTGGCGGAGCGCTGAGCTCAACGTACTCACCCGTTGTCGTAAAAGTCCCCGCGCGGAATGGATAAATGCCAAGGCTGTACCAGCCCGAATCGGAAAAGTCAGCTACTGTCTGACCAAGCGCATTCTTGGTCTGATTGACGTTGACTGTGACTGTGCCACCGTCATAGTGGATCTCATAGGGCACAGAGGTCGGCCTGAGCGAGTGCACGCTCCAAAAGGCGCGGACATCATACATGCTGTCTGCGGGAATTGGATTGGCCGAGCAGGGCTGCCAGGAGGCAGTCACCACCGAGGTCACATTCTCATAGTTGAAGTTACTCCCGTAGCCACTGCCCGTGGCCGAGTTCCACACACCAACTGTCTGCGTGTAGCACAGCGATGTCTCATCCAGGACAACACCCGGGGCTGGTGTAGTCGTAGGAGTCGGAGTTGCAGTGCGCGTAGGCGTTGGGCCCGGGGTGTTGGTACGGGTTGGAGTTGGCGTTGGCAGCGGTGCGATGGTGTAGTCGATCACCAGCTTGGGCCGCTCTTGAGGAGTACTCCAATCCGCGCTGCGATAGTCATAGATGACATTGGGGCCGGGCGCCACCAGGAGGAACCCCTCGTTCCCGGAGGGAGTTGCGATCCAGTCCTGCACAATGGAAGTAACGTCAAAATAGTGAAAGTCGTCGCGGGTAAACAGGGTCCGCGTATACACGGGGTCGGTAGCCCGGTCCACCTCCGGCAAATCGCAACCTTCCATCGCCCAGAAGCTGGCAGCCGTGCGCTTCATCCACGTCGCTTCCATCGGCTCCCAGTGAGTGTAAACCTTATAGACCTGCCCCTCCATAGAGGCAAAGATGTTTCGAGCATAGCAGTAAACGCCCAACTCGGCGCTCACCACAGTGGCATGTGAGGGGATGGCAAGGGTACTCAGGTCGAAATAGATCAGGGGACGATAGGCACGGCTTTGCCCCAGGATCAACCGGGGTTCCGCCCCAAAATTGTTGGTAGGAATCCAGCGGTTGATGTAGGTGTCTTTTGTGCCTACGTAGGGCACACCGGTAGGAATCCCATTGACCATCGGATACACGCCCTGCTGCAGCACGACGTTGGTTACCACGGCCGAGGCATGTACCTCCGAAGCATATCCGTCGAATATGCTCAAGGGGTCCAGCTCAACTGAGCCCGCCATCAGACGCAATGCGAGGGCTGGCGCGACAAAGAGGACAGCCACAGAGATGGCAAACACCAGCAGCGAGAGGAGGACATGCCGGGATCGCATGGTCAACGGCTCATCTTTGGCGGTATGCGCAGGAGATAATAGCGCATTCTTCGGGGAATCGGCCAGGGTCATCTCGTACATGGGGTAAGCCTCCCTGTGGATCAATGGTTGCAAATCACAAAAGATAGGCCACCGGTCGCACCATTGAACACGATTATAAGCTCAAGACCACGAGTTTGTCAAAGCACAACAAGATTGCCCTCGGAGAACCACTTGAAGTATGTCAAGAGCCTCTCCTGTCACCCGTCCCACTATACGTACGTAAGAAAGGCAAGCAGAAGAAAGGGGCTCCACCCCCTTTCTTCTGAAGACGTCTGGCTGGCGGCAAAGGATACGCGTTCGTGCCAGCTACAGCTGCCGCGGAACGGCGGGCTAGAGCGGTGGCGGGTTGCACGTAGTCGTCCAAGTCCTCTATAATGGCTGCATGCGAGTTGCCACATCGATGGAACGAGGCTTCCCCCAACCGCGAGAGTGGGATCAGTGGGTTGCATCTCACGAGTCCAATCACTTTCTGCAATCGTCATCATGGGCCGAGTTGAAAGCCAGGTTCGGCTGGCAGCCCATTCGCATCGCCGTCCTTGACGGTTCTCGCATCGTTGCCGGTGGGCAGATTCTCCTGCGATCCCTCTTGGCAAAGGCCATTACCACCGCGTATCTGCCGAAGGGCCCCCTGGTGGATCTGTCAGCTCAAAAGGCAGAGGTGAGTGATTCGCTATGGACGGCCATCCACGGCGCCTGTCGTGCAAGCCATGCCCTCGCCCTCAAGGTCGAACCCGATTGGCCAGACAGCCCCACAGCCGAGTCTGCTATGAGCAGACTTGGTTTCACGCCGAGCCCACACACAGTTCAGCCCCGGCGGACGGTGGTGATAAATCTCGAGTTGCCTGAAGAGGGCATCTTGGGGCAGATGAAGCCCAAGACACGCTACAACATCCGTCTGGCTGAGCGCAAGGGTATAACCGTTGCTCTGGGAGATGCGTCTGATCTCCCCACCTTCTACCAGCTCATGTGCATGACGGGACGCCGTGACGGGTTCGCCATCCACTCTGCAGACTATTACGATCAGGCCTGGCAACTATTCGACTGTCAGGAACAGGCTGCACTCTTGCTCGCCCACTATGAACACAGGGCACTGGCTACGGTCATGGTCTTCGCTCAAGGTAAGCGCGCCTGGTACATGTATGGGGCATCGTCCGACGAGGAAAGACAGCGTATGCCCACATACCTACTGCAGTGGGAAGCTATGCGCTGGGCAAAGGCACGAGGATGTCAATCCTATGATCTCTGGGGCATCCCAGACGTGAGTGCCGATGACATCAGCGATGTCGCATGGTCAGAAGAACGTGGCGTGCTCAGCACCGGCATGGGAGGTCTCTACCGTTTCAAGCGTGGCTTTGGCGGCAGTGAGATTCGCTACGTGGGTGCTTACGACTATGTATACAACAGGCCATTGTACCTGCTCATGAACAGCTTGTGGCAGAGGAGAAAGCACCGGGCTCTCGGTTAGCCTACAGCCAACACCCCACACACAGACACGGCACAAAAAGAAGGGGCGCGATCATCAAGGATCGCGCCCCTGTCAGGAAACCATCTTAAGCTTGCGTTGCCCCTTCGGCAATGAATGCCTCGACCATTTCGCGAGCCTGGGCATCAGGGTATTGCTCAGGCGGAGACTTCATGAAATACGCGGACGGAGCAATCAGCGTGCCACTCATCTTGCGGTCCAGCGCCAGCTTGCAGCATCGAATGGCGTCCACCACTACCCCGGCCGAGTTGGGTGAATCCCAGACCTCTAGCTTGCACTCCAGGTTAAGAGGGACGTTGCCAAACGTCGTGCCCTCCATGCGGATATAGCACCACTTGCGATCGGTGAGCCACGGCACGTGATCGCTAGGCCCCACGTGCACATTGTCAGCCCCCAAATTATAGTCCAACATACTGGTGACCGCGTTGGTCTTGGAAATCTTCTTCGACTCGAGTCGCTCACGCTCAAGCATGTTCAGAAAGTCCGTATTCCCGCCAAAGTTGAGCTGATAGGTGCGATCCAGATGAACGCCGCGCTCACGGAACAAAGTCGTCAGAATCCGGTGAGTGATGGTTGCGCCTACCTGTGATTTGATATCATCACCAACGATGGGCAAACCACGTTCCTTGAACCTGCCCTGCCAGTACTTTTCCCGGGCAATGAATACCGGGATGCAGTTGACCATCCCGCAGCCGGCATCCAGGATTTGTTCCACGTACCATTTGGTGGCCATCTCGCTACCGACGGGCAAGTAGCTGACCACCACATCCGTCTTGGTCTCCTTCAGGATACCCACGACATCAGATGTAGGCCCTGGCGCCTTGGTGATAATCTGCGAGAGGTACTTGCCGAGACCATCGTGGGTCATGCCGCGTGAGACGGGGATGCCCAGATAAGGCACGTCGGCGAACTTGATCGTATTGTTGGGTGGCGCGAACACGGCCTCAGACAGGTCTTTGCCAACCTTATTCTGATCGATATCAAAAGCCGCTGTGAACTCGATGTCGCTGATGTGATATCCGCCCAGTCGCACATGCATCAGGCCGGGGACAAACTCATCGTCAGCGGCATCCTTGTAGAACTGCACGCCTTGTACAAGCGATGAGGCGCAGTTGCCAACTCCAATAATGGCCACTCGAATCTTGGACATGTATGATGACTCCTTTCAATTAGCTCAGCGCCCGATAAGTAAAGGTCAAGCCGGCAGTGGCGACCACCTGGCTGAGTACGACATATGAGTCTACTACAGGAAGCACAGATTACAAAAGCGGCTGCCTCGACCTGCAAATCGTTCACCCGTCGGCTGAGACAAGCCAGTCGATCTGGCAAGAGCTGCTCCACCGACGCCCGGTAGGCGTAGCAAGGGCAAGATCGGGAACAGTGTGCTATCGCCCAGCCCCAAATGCCCCCTGCACAAGTGGCGCATCCTGGACGCCTTGCTCACGGTGCAACCAGTTTCCGGTCGCCGTAATTCTTTTGATAATAATCGCGATAGCGCTCGCCCGACTTGATCGGCCGCCACCACCACTCGTTCTGCATATACCAGCGAACCGTGGCGCGGATCGCTTGCTCATGGTCAAAACGTGGCTGCCAGCCCAGGGTCTTGACCTTGTCCACATTCAAACAATACCTGCGGTCATGCCCAGGTCGATCCGTGACATGCTGAATAAGCGTTGACGGCTTGCCCATTTCGTCCAGCAGAATCTCAATCATGGCCAAGTTTTCGATCTCGCTGCCTGTGCCCAAATTATAGACCTGGCCAACCTGGCCCTTGTGGAGCACCAGGTCAAGAGCCTCACAATGGTCCAGTACGTATTGATAGTCCCGACGCTGTCTGCCGTCACCATACACTGGCAGCGGCAAATCGTCCATAGCGTTGGTCACAAAGACCGGCACGACTTTCTCCGGGTACTGATAGGGCCCGACGTTGTTCGCTCCGCGAGTGACCGTGACAGGCACACCGTAAGTTACGTAATAGGCAAGTGCCATGAGGTCACCGCTGGCTTTGCTTGCAGCATAGGGGCTGCGGGGCGCCAAAGGATCGCTCTCGAGGGACCGATGCTCTCCCTCGACGTGTCCATATACCTCGTCGGTGGAGACCTGGTGATACCGTTCGAGGCCCAGCTTGCGCGCTGCCTCCAGCAGTACATAAGTGCCATACACATCTGTCCGGATGAAGGCATCCGGATCCATGATCGATCGGTCAACGTGCGTCTCGGCGGCAAAATTGACCAGCGTGTCGACCTGGCACTTTCGGATGACATCCTCAACTGCCTGCGGCTCACAGATATCGCCTTGCACAAAGCTGTACCTTGGATCGTCATCCACATCCAGGAGATTCTGCAGATTACCTGCGTACGTCAGCTTGTCATAAACTACCACCTGGTAATCGGGGTGATTCCGCAAGACATGGCGAACGAAATTGCTGCCAATGAAACCGGCTCCGCCAGCGATCATTAGGTTACGCAAGGTCCATGACCCTCCAGGACAGGTTGGCTACAAGCAGCCGCGCCAAAGACTCAGTTCGTTAGCACCGCCCAGAGTCTCCGCACGATCTTCTTCGGGCGTGCATAGCGCCTCCAGTAGTAACGGGCTCTGCGCGCAAACTGGTTCCATGCACTGCGTCGTTGCGACTCCCTTAGTGCCCACTGCAGCCATTCGTAGTCTATCCCCTTGATCTTGGCCTCGTCGGGGTTGCGGCGATAGCTGTCATGGCTCTTGATCAAGGATAGGTCGTTGGCCTGGCAGTAGCTATAGAGATCGCTCCCTGGATGCGGTGTGTAGAATGCAGGGCTGTAATAGTCAGGGTCGATCTGCTTGAGCATGGAAATTGTCTCAAGGACTTCGTCCTTAGTCTCAGTAGGCAATCCGAGCATATAGTTGGCCCAGATAGCGATGCCGTACTTGCGACAGACCCGTGCGGCCTCCAGGTTCTGCTCCCTTTTCGTGCCCTTGCGGATGAACTTGAGGACGCGATCGCTGCCGCTCTCAAAACCTACCAGGTAACCGCGCAACCCAACCTCAGCCATCAGCTTCACCATGTCCTCGTTCTTGACAATGATGTCGGCGCGGCTCTGGCAAAAGAAGGGCTGGTTGAAGCCCTCGGCGCGATAGGCCTGGCAAAAGGCCATCACCCACTCGCGATCCTCGGTCAGGCAGTCGTCGTGGAACATGAGACTGGCGAAGTGATACTTGTCGCGCAGTGCGCTCAACTCAGCAATGAGGCTCGCGACGCTGCGGCGGCGCACCTTGCGCCCGAAGATGCTTCGCTCGGCGGGCTGGCAGAAGTTGCAGTTGTACCTGCAGCCGCGTCCCGAGATGATCGT
>DIVN01000068.1 GCA_002435875.1 Anaerolineales bacterium UBA6131 | reverse complement strand
CTCAATGCCGTGCTTGATCATCATCGGGTTGGCGCCCGCCGTAACGTTCTTGAGTCCCTCATTTACGATCATATGCGCCAACAATGTTGCGGTAGTTGTCCCATCACCTGCCACATCATTGGTCTTGGTGGCTGCTTCTTTCAGAAGCTGAGCACCCATGTTCTCGAAAGGGTCCTTGAGCTCTACTTCCTTGGCTACTGTCACGCCGTCATGGGTGACTGTAGGTGCACCGAATTTCTTGTCCAAAGCAACATTGCGGCCCTTCGGTCCAAGGGTGGTCACAACTGCCTTGGCGAGCATATCCATACCGTCCTTGAGGCGACGTCGAGCCTCTTCTGCAAAAACCAACTGCTTAGCCATCCTAATCCCTCCTTGTGGGTGAAATTCCAGTCCTTGTTACTTGAGCACCGCGAGAATGTCGCTCTCTTTGAGGAGCAAGTATTTCTTGTCGCCCATCTTTAGCTCTGTGCCAGCATACTTGGCGAAAAGAACCTTGTCCTTTGCCTTGACTTCCATTGGTGCACGCTCGCCGTTGTCCATCAGGCGTCCAGGGCCCACGGCCAGAACCAGGCCTTCCTGCGGCTTTTCCTTTGCCGTCTCTGGAAGCACGATTCCACTGGCCGTAGTCTCTTCCTTTTCAACGGGCTCGACCAAGACGCGGTCGGCCAAGGGCTTGACATTTTTCACATTGTCCGCCATCTCTACAACCTCCTTGCAATGTTGTGTCTCGGGTAGTATTAGCACTCGCGTGGTCGGAGTGCTAACTCGCACCGGATATCATAGCAAAAACCCTGCAAATGTCAAATCCGTCCTCAACGCTTGCGGCTTTGGCCGTTCAAGCTATAATGGGACAGGTCACTAAAGATCCATCAGTAGAATACCATCAGAACTTGGAGAGAGAACATGGCTTGTTGTTGGGTGCGTCGAACCCTGTTGGTGTCGTTGCTGATC
Organism: Anaerolineales bacterium UBA6131; assembly: GCA_002435875.1. Lineage (GTDB taxonomy): Bacteria > Chloroflexota > Anaerolineae > UBA2200 > UBA2200 > UBA6131. The sequence goes on along the minus strand of DIVN01000068.1, from coordinate 22,858 downwards.
GTCGCTCTGCTGGCGTCGTGCAGCCCGGAAGCCACGCCGACGCTGGCTCCTCCTGTAACCACACCCATTCCCCCCACAGCGGGGCCCACTGGTGCAATTGCTTCAGCCAGTCCAACGGCTGGGCCACAGCCGACGGCTGCTGCGTCTCAGCCTGCTGCGACGCCAGGGGCGGTTACTCCTACCGTACAGCCTGAGGCTGTAGCTCTGGTCAACGACCAGCCGGTGTTGCGCGAGGACTATGAAGCGCAGGTAGCTCAGGCCGCGGCGGTTCTGGAGAAACAGCAGAACCTTGATCCTGCTACAGAAGAGGGGAAGGCTGCTTTGAAGCAACTACGCCGACAGATTCTCGAATCGCTCATCGACCAGGTTCTAATCGAACAAGCGGCAGTCCGATTTGGCCTTGCCATCTCGGAACAGCAGGTTGAGGAAGAACTGACACGCCTTATCGGCGACAACGTGGAGCAATTCCAAGAATGGCTTGAATCTAACGGCATGACCGCGGAGCGCTTCCGCGAAGAATTGCGAAGACAGATGCTGAGCGCATCTGTGCAGGAGCGCGTACTCGGTGACACGCCGCAGGCGGTGGAACAGGTACACGCTCGCCATATTCTGCTGTCCAGCGAAGCCGAAGCGATGGAAGTTCTCGTGAAACTGCATACTGGGGAAGGATTCGGTGACCTGGCCAAGAGGTACTCGCAAGACAAGGCGAGCAGTGACGATGGCGGTGACCTGGGCTATTTCCCACGAGGCGTCATGCCTATCGAAATCGAGGCAGTTGCCTTTGCGCTCTCTCCTGGACAGCTGAGCGGGATCGTGCAGACCGATTTTGGGTTCCACATTCTTGAGGTACTGGAGAAAGACCCAGCGCGCGAAATTCCCGAGGAGATGCTGGTGACTTGGCGAGAGAACGTCTTCTTGCAGTGGCTACGGACGCAGCGGTCAACTGCCACCATCGAATATCTTGTAGCACAGGATTAGGCTGAGGAGGCAACACCATGCCCAAGCTTGCCATCACGGGAAAGGGCGGCGTTGGCAAGACTACGCTTGCAGCCCTATTGGCGCATAGTTACCAACAGGAAGGCAACAAGGTGCTGCTGATTGACGCAGATCCTGACGCCAACCTGGCTTCCGCCCTCGGTCTACCCGAGTCCTTATCCAAGCAAATCACCCCTATTTCCGAGATGGATGATCTGATCGAAGAGCGTACGGGAGCCAGGCCGGGCAGCTTTGGCGGCATGTTCTCGCTGAATCCCAAGGTGGATGACATCCCGGATCGCTTCTCTGCGACACATCGGGGTATTAAGCTTCTGGTCCTTGGGACCATCGGACGTGGTGGAGGAGGATGTATCTGCCCCGAAAGCTCTCTGCTCAAGAATCTAGTGCGCCACCTCTTCGTTGGGCGTTCAGAAGTGGTCATTCTGGACATGGAAGCAGGGCTTGAGCACCTTGGCCGAGGTACTGCCGGCGCAGTGGATGCTTTCATTGTTGTTGTGGAGCCAGGCCAGCGCAGTGTTCAAACTGCTGGGGCGGTGAAACGACTCGCGGCCGATATTGGCATACATCGCGTTTTCATCGTCGGCAACAAAATTCGTGAGGCAAGCGACCGCAATTTTGTCCTTGATCACTTTTCCCAGGAAGAAGTACTGGGCTTCCTGCCCTTCAGTGAGAAGGCGATTGCCGCTGACATGCAGGGGCTGGCCATATTTGATGCGGATGAACAATTGGTTCGCGCCGCCCGCGAAATCCGGGAAAGACTCGCGGTAGGAAGCGAAGAATAGAGAGCGTCTGGCAGGGGGCAGGCAAGGAAAGGTCATGGATATTACCTGGTACGGGCATTCATGTTTCCGCATGAAGGCAAAGGGCGTTGCTGTGGTCACAGACCCTTGCGGCAAAGACGTCGGTTATCCAGTACCCAGACTGCGTGCCGATATCGTGACGATCAGTTGTGACCATCCAGATTACTGCAACACTGGACTCGTGCAGGGGGGCGCCAAGGTGATTAGGTCGCCTGGCGAGTATGAGATCAAGGGAACCTTCGTCACTGGCGTGCGCATAGCCCAGGCCAAGACAAAGGGCCAGCAGGTCTCAAACAATACGGCATACCTATTTGACTTTGATGGGTTGATGGTCTGCCATCTCGGCACACTGGATCATGTGCCGTCAGAGGTCCAGCTGCAGACACTCATCAGCGTAGACGTCCTGCTCGTCCCGGTTGGTGGCGTCACCACGATCAACGCGAATCAAGCCGCAGAGGTCATTGGTCTGCTGGAACCGAGACTCGTTGTCCCCATGCATTACCGAACCAAGGTGACCAGGGCCAAGCTGGAGCCGGTCACGCAATTCCTGAAGGAAATGGGCCTTCCGGAACCAGCCAGTGCGCGCGACATCCTGTCTGTGGACAAAGGTGATTTGCCAGAGCACACGCAAGTAGTCCTGCTCAACTACAAAGAATAGACTAACCAGATTGCACCACGTGGGGAGGCGGTGGAAGATGGAAAAGTCTGCGGTAGAGCGATTGTTGGTGTGGGGGGCAGCCGCCCTGCTGCTGGTATCGCTTGTCGCATGCAGTGCGCAAAGCTCGCCAACCCCTGAGGGCTCGTTTGAAGGCCGCCTGGCACAGGGCCGCGATCTGATGGATCAAGGTAGGTATGAGGAAGCGATTGTAGATCTGCAGGCCGCTGTGCGTTTGGATCCCAAGTCTGTGGAGGCCCACTTTCGTCTAGGCAATGCCTTTTTCCAGCAGGCCAGGCACAACGAGGCCATCCAGGCATTTCAGAAAGCCCTGGAGCTCGATCAAACGCATGTAGATGCACGCTCCAACCTCGGAGCGGTCTACTATGAACTGGGCCAGTTTGACAAGGCTGTCGCCGAATTTGGCAAGGCCATCGGCCTGCAGCCCAACGATGCTGACATTCACTACAATCTTGGCGCGAGCTATGTGCAGCAGTCAAAGCTGGATGCTGGCATAGCTGAGTTCATGGAAGCGCTGAGGCTCAACCCCAACCTCGGCAGAGCTTACTTTGGGCTTGCCAACGCCTACAAGCTACAGGGAAACAATGCTCTGGCCATCGAGGCACTGCAGAAGTTTCTGGTGTTGGGCGACAGCGACCCCCAGCTGCAGACCATCGCCGAATCGTTGTTGGCTGAGCTGAAACCTCAGTAGTACTTGGATAGTCTGCCTTGGGCGGCTATCCCTGATCTGATTGGATGCCCGTCCCCCTACATCTGCTGCTCATGCTCTTCATGGACCACCACGGTGACCACCCTGAGAGATTTGTCTTGGTGTGCAGCCCGTGTTCAGAGACAGCACGCGATCTGCTCCATCCGGGATGCTCTGGCAATAGAGAAGAGAACTGCGATGGGTCAGGGATGAAGCGAAGAGACCAGGGTGGTCCGTTGGGCCCACGACGACATACCAGGACATGGTGCTGGCCAAAGCGTACGCTTTCCACCTGGAAATCAACGATCAAGACAGGCAATAAGTCTCGGCGAGAAACAGCCAAAGGAGAATGATGTACTGCAAGAGCGTGCTAGACAACGGTCTACGGATCGTGAGCATGGAGATGCCGCACACGCGGTCGGTGAGTATGGGCGTATTCATTGGCGTTGGCTCGCGTTACGAGCGGGCCGATGAACGGGGGATCTCACACTTTGTAGAGCACATGCTGTTCAAGGGTACCGCCAAGCGGCCTACTGCTCAAGCTATTGCCGAAATCATCGAAACGCTGGGAGGCGAGCTTAACGCCGGCACAGGCAACGAGGTGACCACCTACTACTCCAAAGTGGCCAGCCATCACCTGCCTATTGCTCTGGATGTTCTTCTGGACATGCTGCGTCACTCCAGGTTCGATGCCGAGGAGGTTGAGAGAGAACGCAAGGTTATCTTGCAGGAAATCAACCAGTTGATGGACACGCCAGAATCTTGGGTGCATGTGCTCATGGGCGAATTGCTGTGGCCTGATCATCCTTTGGGGTGGGAGATTGCCGGAACTCGCGAGTCAGTCTCTTCAATCAGTGTGCAGAACATCGTCGATTATGTCGACAGGTCTTATCTGCCGTCAAACACGGTGATTAGCGTCGCCGGGAACATGAAACACGCGAGTGTAGTTGCAGAACTCAACAAGGAGTTGGGATCCTGGAAATGTGTCGCCAAGCCAGCATTCCTGCCCGCCATGCCCCTACCTTCCGGCCCGGCGATGCATATCGAGTTCAAAGAAACCGAGCAGGCACATCTTTGCCTGGGCGTACGAGGACTGTCCTTTCGCGATCCCGACTATTACCCGCTGCGTCTGCTGAATGTGATCTTGGGCGATGGTATGAGCTCGAGGTTGTGGCTCGATATCCGCGAAAAGCGCGGCCTGGCCTATAGCGTGGGCTCGTACACTACCTTCCTGGCCGATACTGGCTCGCTGATCCTTTTTGCTGGCGCGCCTCTCGCACAGGTTGGTGAGGTGATCCAAGCGATGCTGACTCAGCTGGACCTGTTACGCTGGCAGATAGTACCGCAGGTCGAGCTACACAAGGCAAAAGAATATCTGAAGGGTCACATGCTGTTGAGCATGGAGGATACCTACAGCAATGCCCAGTGGTTCGCTCGACAAGAGGTGCTAGACATGCCAGTGTTGACGGTGGATCAGGTAGTGGAGCGGCTCGATGCAGTGAGTGCGGAAGATGTGCAGCGGGTTGCTCTACAGTTGTTCACCAGCGAACAGCTTCGTTTGGCAGCGCTGGGCCCATTCAAGGACGACGACAGGCTCTCGTCAATGCTCAAGCTGTAGGTCCACTAGGCAAGAACGACGCACCACCGGCCGTCTGCCTCCCAGGTGCGGCGTTGACCCAGGTTGCCCCCATTGGCCTCCGTGCCTAGAATTGGGTTACTGGGTGACTACCTCCTGATGCGCGAGGCTCGTTGTGACCCTCATCTACGTGGGTTGTGCCTGGATGCTGGGTATCTATGTGGGCTCTCGTGTGGATCTTTCCGCATGGGTCTGCATGGTTGGGGCACTCTTGTCTGCGTTCGCCACCTGGGTGCTGCGCACCCGTCCCCGCTATAACCTTGTCGCTTCCATCATCCTGTCCTTCGTCCTGGCGGTCAGCAGGTATGACTCTGTCCGCAATGTCATGGATCCTGGTCCAGTCGCGTCCTACAACGATGGTTCAAGCGTCACCCTGCGTGGCTGGATTGAGACTGATCCTGCTCAACGCGATCGTGTTTCAAACCTGCAGCTCTCCGTTTCCGAGGTCTTTGATGGCTCCTGGCGGACGATTCATGGCCGGGTACTCGTGCAAGTACCAAGCTACCTGACGTACTCGTACGGCGATGTACTGCAGCTTGTCGGCACCCTCAAGACACCGTCTGCCGAATCTGGATTTTCTTATAAGGCCTATCTGGCCCGGCAGGGCATCCATTCGCTAATGCCATATCCTCGCGTCACCATCATGGCGAGAGGAAGAGGAAGCCAGCCCCTGCGGCTCCTGTACGGCATGCGGCACCGAACGAGAACGGTAATCGCTTCACTGCTGCCAGAGCCAGAGGCTGCTCTGCTGACCGGGATACTGGTGGGCAGCGATGAAGGAATCCCGCTTTCCCTTATGGAGCTATTCCGTGCTACAGGCACATCCCACATTATTGTCATTTCCGGTTTCAACATCACGCTGATCTCAGCAGCACTGGCGAAAGTGTTCTCCCTTTTTCTGCGCAAGTATGTGGCGCTTGCGGTGGCCATAGCGGCAGTTGTGTGTTACACCGTGCTGGTGGGTGCTGAGCCTCCAGTGGTGCGAGCGGCGATCATGGGCAGCCTGGCGACGCTGGCCACAATCGTTGGGAGACGCAGCCATGCCCTGATCAGCCTAGCTGTTGCCTGTATCGCCATGACTGCATTTCAGCCCTTTCTGCTGTGGGAGGTGTCGTTCCAGCTTTCGGTTGCCTCGAGCCTGGGCTTGATCCTGTACTCGGATCGGCTGCGCAAGGGTCTGGAGTCAGGGCTGGCAAGGCTCGTGCCGCTGGAGACTGCGAAGCATGCGGCTCAGGCATCTAGCAGCACCGTGCTGTCGACACTTGCAGCTATGATCACAACGCTGCCTATTATGGTGTATCACTTCCGTGCGTTCTCTCCCTTGAGCCTGGTCGCCAACTTGCTGATCTTGCCAGTGCAGCCTTGGGTGATGTATCTGGGCGGTACTGCTGCCATTTCTGGACTNNATGGCTGCCCCTGGGACGGCTGCCAGGCTGGGCCGCCTGGCTACCTTTAACGTACACAGTGCACGTCGTGGAGGGTTTGGCCCGAGGCATCAAGCCCAGTGCCGACATCGGTGCTGTGCAGCCTCAGGTGCTGTTGGCCTACTATGGCCTATTGATGCTGGTCACCCTTCGGCCGTTGCGCTTGTCTTTGCACAGCGTAAGGGCATGGCTAAGCAGGAAAGCCGCGTGCCCAGCGCTGACTGGACTCCTGGCAGTCGCGACTATTCTCGTCTGGTCTGCCAATCTGATGCTGCCGGATGGCAAGCTGCACGTGGCCTTCCTTGACGTGGGGCAGGGAGATGCCGCCCTGGTGAGAACTCCGGCTGGCCACCGCGTGCTTGTCGACGGCGGTCCAAGCCCTGCGGCACTGCTCTCAGCCCTTGGCCGTCGCCTGCCATTTTGGGATCGTCGCATTGACATTGTATTGGTCTCCCATGCTCATGATGACCACTTGAGGGGGTTGCTGTCAGTGCTGGAGAGGTACCAGGTTCGACAGGTGCTGATGTCCGACATAAAGTCCACATCGCCTCTATACGCTGAATGGGAGCGTGCGCTTGCACAGCGCGGGGTCCCGGTGCTGCACGTGGAGCAGCCACTACAAGTGGATCTCGGCGATGGACCCAAGATGATGGTACTGCCGCCGCCGAAAATCGCCGCCCTGGAAGATCCATTGGAAGCTTCGCTGGTAGCCCGCCTGAGCTGGGATCGCGTGTCTTTCCTCTTCACGGGCGACCTTGAAGCGGATGGTCTGCTGCCGCTAACGCAAACGGACCAGGCGTTGTCCTGTACGGTGTTGAAGGTCCCCCACCATGGTAGCAAAGCCGCGGTCAGTAAGGGCCTGCTACTGATAGTGGATCCAGAGCTCGCGGTGATATCCGTCGGGGCAGACAACCGCTTCGGCCATCCTTCTGCAGAGACCGTGGCGCTTCTAGAGGATGCAGGGGCTAGAGTGCTGCGGACCGACCAGGTTGGATCGGTCGAGGTCGATACGGACGGACAGAGATACTCTGTGCGAACGACAAGGAATCGCTAGTAGCGACAGAGGCCTGGGGGCACGCCCCCAGGCCTCTGTTGAAAGATATCGGTCGGTGCACCCGTCACTCAGCGCAGCGAAACCCGATCGTGCTGAATCCCTGGTTAGGATCAAAGCTCTTCCGTGTGGTAGTGCGCACCTGATCCTGCCCATCGTACCAGGAGCCTCCACGCAACACTCTGAACTGTTGCCCGTAACGGCTGAGCTCGTAAAGCGTGCCCCGGTAGCCCTCATACCAGTCAGCGGTCCATTCCCATACGTTGCCGGCAATATCGAAAAGGCCGTACGGGCTAACGCCCTGGGGATAGTTGCCTACCGGGCTGGTTGTCTTGATGTTGCTTTCTTTGCTGTTGCACAGGGCTGCATCAAAGACGTCCCCCCATGGATACTGGCGCCCATCGTCGCCTCGTGCCGCTTTCTCCCATTCTAGTTCGGTGGGTAGCCGCTTTCCAGCCCAAGCGCAATACGCCTCGGCATCGGCCCAGGTTACCCATACTACAGGGTGATTCTCGAGGCCAGCTGCTGGCGTGCCGTCCTTCCAGTGGCGCGGCGCCGCGTGGCCACTCGCTGAGACGAAAGCTTTGTACTCGGCATTGGTTACTGGGTAGAGGTCAATGTTAAAGGCACTGAGTACCATCTCCTGCTGTGGAGTTTCGTCCTCGTTGCCCGAGTCGCTTCCTAGGACGAACTTGCCGCCTGGGATGTACACCGTGTTCGGCTTGTTGGACGGACCAGAAGTCGGAGTCGCTGCCGGACGCGGCGTCGATGTCGGTGCTGGGGTCGGCGATGGCCCGAGCGTGGCAGGCACTGCGGTAGGGCCTGCGCTGGTTGCCGTTGCCTGTGCGGGTATCTGCGTTGGTGGGGGCATGGGCGTATCTGGGGGAGCCTCAGGCGCACAGCCGCTTACCAGCGCTGCCATCCCGACGACAACCAGAGCGAACTGCCAATGCGGCAGGGGTCTTGGCCGATGTCCCATGTACCCTGTCTCCCTTCTCAACAAGTCGAGCCCTGCACTGAACCGAGGGCGCCGTGTCCGAGTATTATAGGGGAGATGCGCTGGTGGTGCCAAGAGCCAGGGCTAGGGGAGAACAAAGTGCTCAGAAGGGGCATTCTCAGTCTGGGCGTAGCGACACTGATACTGTCCTTGGCCATCTTGTACTGGGGCGGAGTGGCTGGAATCGCGAACCACCTTACGCGCTGGCTGAGGGTCGCTCCAAGCTTCCGCTTGTCGCCAGAGACGACGGAGGGAGGATGGAACCTGTATGCAGAGACTGCTCACTTCCGCTACTATGTTCGCCCAGGCGACAGGATCCCGCAATGGACCCTACAGTTGGCCGAAGATCACCTGGAAGCTACATGTGCCACATTGGGGCTGAGCTTCGCAGGCTCGATCGACTATTACAAACATGCATCGCACCAAGACCGGTTGAATGTGACGGGTGTGGCAAATACTGGCGTGGCCTTTGCAGAGATCGGGTCAGCCACATGCGAGCTGCATTCTGTGTCCGCGTATGACCCACATGAGGTAGTTCACGCCGTCGTGCATACCGCTCTCGGGAAATCACCTGCCTCATTCGATGAGGGGGTCGCTACGGCCCTAAGCTGGCAGTGGATGCCCAAGGCAAGAGACGTGCATGCACAGGCCAGCCAACTGCTCCAGGAAGGCCGGCTGATTGGCCTCTCGCGCATCCTGACGAATTGGGACTTTCGCTCCTACAAGAGCTACCCTGCCTACACGATGGCCGGCTCCTTCGCTGCCTATCTGTTGGAGCAATACGGATCAGAGAAGTACCGCGAGTTGCTGACGTTGGACAGGCTCGCTGCTAGGGAGGAGATAGAGGCTTGCTTTAAGGGTGCATACGGTGAGAGCATCTACGCCGTAGAAGCCGTATGGCGTGAGGCTCTAGCGAGCGGGGGCCTGGGAACAACCGACATTCCAGTTTCCGGCTCAAGATCGAGCCTCCTTGTGACGGCAATGTTCCTATTCGTAGGGGTTTTCGCAGCAGCAATCGTACTGATTGTCGCTGGTGAACGGGTAGCCGCGAAGGCAACCCGTTGGGGACGCACGCTCTGGCGTGCTGTTTCCGGACGCTGAGGTGCGCTGGGCCGCATAGCGCATGCGGCCTGCGAGACGTTGGCCCGCGAGGCTGCAGCAAGTGCTTTGACATTTCCATCTGCATCCGATAGAATGAAAGCGTTCTTTCTCCTCGTATTGGCCATTGAATGGTTCGTGCGGTGACATACCCTTTACCTGAAGGGAGGAGGTGGTTGTCCGCGGCAAATGGTCCTCGAAAGCCCTACGTCGGTTTGTGTGCAACAGCAGTGACCTGTTCCACCAGAAAGGGAGGAGAACGAGATGAAGTTTCGCAGAATCCTGTTGGTCACCCTTCTTACCCTCGCTGTATTGTTGAGCAGCGTGCCGGTGGCACTCGCCGAGGACTATACAGTCGTAGCTGGCGATACACTGTTCAAGCTTTCAGCCAAGTTCCTGGGCGATGGGAATCGCTATCTAGAGATCGTTGAAGCGACCAACGCCATGCACGCGAAGAACGCGAGCTATGCGCTGATTGAGAACCCCGACTTGATTTTGGTAGGATGGAAGTTGGACATTCCCAGTGGCGCGGCAACTGGGCCGGCCGTCGCCGTAGCAAAGCAGGTGATCGCGGACAGTATCCCTGCCGGGGCAACACCTAAGGGCGTGCTCAAGTCCATCAGCAAGGTCGACGACTATACCGTCAAGTTCAGCTTCTATCAGTATCACGCTCCGTTCCTTGCCCAACTCGCCACCCCCATGCTTTCCATGAGCAGCCCCGAGGCAATCAAAAAGTGGGGCGACGACTACATGTACCACCCGGTAGGAACCGGCCCGTATGTATTCAAGGAGTGGGTACCGGATGAGAAGATCGTCCTCGAAGCCAGCCCGAGCTATTGGGACACAGACAAGCCCAAGATCAAGAACCTGGTGTACCGGGTAGTCGTCGAGCCCACGGCGCGTTTGCTAGAGTTGCAGGCGGGGGCCGTTGATTTTGTGTATGACATTATTCCAGATGACATACCGAAGGCTGAGGCGGATGCCAATGTACAGGTGTACAGAGTGCCTCCGGTCAATATAGGGTATGTCACGATGAATCAGGCCTGGAAGAACGCGCAGGGGGTGGAGGTCTTCCGCGATGTGCGGGTCCGCCAGGCGGTGGCCCATGCGATAAACAAGGAAGCGATCGTCAGCGCTCTGTATCCAGGAACGGGAGTAGTTGCCACCAACTTCATTCCCCCGAGTATGTGGGGTTGGAATGGCGATTTTCAGGACTATAACTACAGCCCTGAGCGGGCCAGGCAGTTGTTGGCCGATGCAGGCTATCCGAATGGTTTTGACACAGAATTGTGGGTGATGCCGGTATCCCGTGGATACTATCCTGACCCTCAGAAGGTGGGTGAGGCCATTCAGGCCGACCTGGCTGCAGCAGGCATCAGGGCCAAGATTGTCAGCTATGACTGGGGCACCTATCTTGAGAAGGTAGACAACGGCGAGCATGCCATGTGCATGTTGGGCTGGATGCCTGACTATCCCGATCCAGACAACTACCTCTTTACCTTCTTTGGGCCAGGCAGCAAGCAGTGGGACTCGGACATGATCCCGGATCAGTTCTTGTATCAGTTGTTGCTGCAGGCCAAGGGCGAGAGCGATCCAGTCCAGCGTGAGCAGTTGTACTACCAGGCCAATGCCGTAGTCCATGGCGTGGTTCCTGGAGTGCCCATGGTGCACGCATCAGAGGTGTATGGAGCCCGCAGTGGCTTGGCGAACTACGCTGCACATCCCTTGTTTGACGAGTGGGTGTATCCGTCCTACAGCAAGGACACCGTGGTCGTAGCGCGCAGTGGCGACTCAGTAGGCCTCGACGTAGTCGATGAAACAGATGGAGAATCGTTCTATGTGGGCGTCCAGGTCTATGACAGTCTGCTCAAGTTCGGGCAGAACGACAGCAAGGCATATCCATGTCTGGCCGAGTCTTGGGAGGTCTCTGACGATGGTCTGGAGTGGACGTTCCACCTGCGCAAAGGTGTCAAGTTCCACGATGGCACCCCGTTCAATGCAGACGCCGTGTTGTTCAACTTTGACCGCATCTGGGATAAGGATCATCCCAATCGTGCGGGTCACACGAAGACATTTGACTACTTCTCCTGGTTCTTTGGTGGGTTCAAGGGTGAGGTAGCAGAGTAGTACGGGGTTCCTTCTCGCGTGTAGGTACCTACAGTGCAGCGCATGCGCTGCACTGTAGGGCTCTGGCTAGTTGTGCCGGAAGCGAGGAGATACTCTTGTCCCATCGTGGAGGCGGCAGCAATTTGACCCTGCAAGGAAATGGGGAGGCCCTGGATTGACCCGCTACATAGTGAGGCGCCTCTTGCTCCTGGTGCCCGTCTTGCTTGGCATCTCCATTGTCACATTTGCCATGCTGCGGCTGATACCGGGCGATCCAGCACGGGTCATGCTTGGTGAACACGCCACAGAAGAATCTGTTGCTGCGATCCAACAGCGCCTTGGCCTGGATCGGCCTTTGCCAGTGCAGTACGTGCTGTACTTGGAGAGTTGTTTGCGTCTGGATTTGGGGCGGTCGATCAAGACAAACAGACCTGTCTTGCAGGAAATCGCACAAAGGTTGCCAGCAACGGTCGAGCTGACGCTAGGGGCTATGCTGGTGGCCTGTCTACTTGGCCTGCCTGCAGGTATCCTGGCTGCATACCGGCACAACTCAGCATTTGACCTCGCCACCATGTTTGGTGCACTCGTTGGTGTATCTATGCCCATCTTCTGGCTTGGCTTGATGCTGGCCTATGTGTTTGGGTTCCTGCTCAAGTGGCTACCACCCTCGGCGCGATTGAGCGTTGGTGTGGAAATGAAGTCCATAGCCGAAGCATGGGGTCTGTCCGGGGCTTCACCACAGGTTGCCTCCCTGAATGAGTTCTTTTCCGGTTTCTATGTACTTCGTGCCATTCTCACTGGCAATCTCAGAGCGTTGGCCGATGTGTTGAGCCATCTGATCTTGCCCTCAATTGCGCTTGGGAGCATTCCTACTGCTACCATTGCTCGCATGACGCGCTCGGCGATGCTGGATGTGCTCGGGCAGGACTATATACGCACCGCCAGGGCCAAGGGCTTGCGAGAGAGGACTGTCTTGCTGAGGCACGCGCTCAAGAATGCCTTTCTGCCTGTGAGCACGATTATTGGGCTGGAGATCGGATGGCTCCTTGGTGGCGCCATCCTGACCGAGACGATCTTCTCCTGGCCAGGTTTGGGGCGTTTGGTGGTGGATCGCATCCTGGCTCGCGACTATCCCGTGGTGCAAGGATCCGTGTTGGTGATCTCGCTCATATTCGTCGTGGTAAACTTGCTTGTGGATATCTCTTACGCCTATCTGGACCCGCGCATCCACTATGATTGATGTTGAGTGGTGACGCAGCGCTGGCACATGTCGCAACCGTTGATGAGGCGAGTCCATGGAATCATTGCACTCTTTCAAGAGCGCCATACCTGCGCTTGAGCTGAAGGGCTCCCCGAGGAGCCTGCTCTACGACGCCATACGACGCCTGCTGCGAAATAAGCTCGCCATCACGGGGATCCTGATCATGGGTGTGTTTTTGCTAACTGCGCTGCTTGCGCCTGTGATTTCTCCGTATGATCCCATTGCTCAAGACCTGGCGATGCGCCGTCGGCCTCCGTCACAAGAACACTGGATGGGGCGTGACGATCTGGGGCGTGACATCCTGAGCCGCGTTATCTATGGGACTCGCCTCTCGCTTCAGGTTGGGGTTTTGTCGGTCGGTTTTGCCATTGTTATTGGGGCCTTAGCGGGGGCAATCTCGGGCTATGCGGGTGGCTGGGTGGATCATATCGTGATGCGCATCATGGATATCATGTTGGCCTTCCCAGCGCTGCTGCTGGCTATCGCCATTGTGACCATCCTCGGCCCAGGGCTGCTCAACATGCTGTATGCCATCGGAATTGTCTCGATCCCGGCCTATGCTCGCATTGTGCGGGGTTCTGTCCTCTCCGCCAAAGAGCAGGAATACGTTGTCGCAGCACGGGCCGTAGGCGTTCCACCCGTGCGCATCCTGTTCCGCAACATCCTTCCCAACTGCCTGACCCCACTCCTGGTTCAGGGCACCTTGGGCATTGGCACAGCGATTCTCGATGCTGCGGGGCTATCCTTTCTAGGGCTTGGTGCACAACCTCCTGAGCCAGAATGGGGCGCCATGCTGGGCCAGGGACGGTACTCGATGTTCACTGCCCCGCACATTGTGCTCTTCCCCGGGCTGGCAATTATGCTGACTGTCTTGGGTTTTAACCTTCTGGGCGATGGACTTCGCGATGCCCTGGACCCTCGGCTGCAGACCTGATCACCCAATCTTGGGCCATCTCCTTGGACACGCAATCCAAGGGTGATGCGAATTCTCCAATGCGCAATGAGGCTCTTTGCCCAGATCTGTGGCTGCGCCTAGAATCTCCCAGTGTATGATTGTGCTCGTTGGGCTCGCGTTGTTTCTGGTTGCCGAGCTTGCTCTGCGGTCATATCACCGGCGTATCGAGCGTGCTTATCTGCCTGTGGAATTGCGAGCAGAGACGAGGTGGCTCCGCAGGGAAGACCTTCGGGCGAAGCAACGGATCGTCTGTCTCGGGGACTCGATTACCTATGGGGAGTCCCTGCCCTATGAGCACTCCTATCCTGCGCTCCTGGCAGACCAGCTCGAAAGAGCTTATCCCGCACTCGCTATTGCTGTCATCAACGCCGGAATTGGCGGCAACACTGCGGTGTTGGGTCAGGCCCGCTTTGCGCGCGATGTTGCGTGGTACAGTCCTGACACGGTGATCGTTAACTTTGGGATCAACGATGGACACCTTGGGCACTGGCCACTGGATCCCGTTCGTGAGCGCAGGATGCGCGGTGATCTGTACTTGTGGGAGCGGACCGATGCGCTGCTTCGGCACAGCCATGTGTACCTTACGGCACGGGCGCGCACGCGCAGGGCGTTGCACATGATGGGGTGGCAGGGGCCGCACCCTGTCAGCGCATCGAGTCAAGAGTTGCAGCCGAGGGTGTCTGAGGCGGGCTTTCGTATGGCACTCGAGAGGCTGATACATGACGCGCGCCAGGCAGGGTGCGCTGCAATCTTCCTGGCGACCATGACGCCAGTAAGTGAGCCTTTCTATTCTCGGTTGGGGTCGCAAGAGGAGCAAAGGCAGCGGCTCATCTACGATAGGTACAATGTGGTCATTCGAGAAGTCGCACTGCAGCAGGCAGTGCAGTTGGTGGACTTGGCGGCCGCATTTGCCGGCAAACTGCAGCAACCATCGCACTTCAACAACCATGCGCCCCTTCTGGCCACAGACGGAGTCCACTTGACATCGGAGGGGGAGCGTTTGATCGCGCTGGAGGTTTTCGAGCGCGTCGTTGCTCTGCGTCTCTACGAGAAGGCCGACTGACGGAGGTTGTGTCTTGAAGAGGTTTCTTTCCGGGAACGAGGCGGTTGCCTGGGGGGCATGGGAGAGCGGTGTACGTGTGGCAGCCGCCTACCCAGGAACTCCCAGTACGGAGATCCTCGAAGCGCTCGCACCCATGCCTCATGTGTACGCGGAGTGGTCCCCAAACGAAAAAGTTGCACTCGACGTCGCTGTAGGGGCTGCCTATGCTGGCAGCCGGGCGATGGCTGTCATGAAGCATGTCGGTCTGAACGTGGCCGCGGATAGCCTCTTCTACGCTGCGATGACGGGCATGGAGGCCGGCCTGGTCATAGTATCCGCCGATGACCCATCGATGCATAGCTCTCAGAATGAGCAGGACAATCGCCGCTATGCCAAGTTCACTCGGATTCCCTGCCTGGAGCCCTCTGATAGCCAGGAGGCCTGCGACTTGGTCGGAGCTGCGTTTGATCTCAGCGAGAAGTTCGATACGCCTGTCATGCTGCGCTTGACAACGCGTATCTCACATTGCCATAGCCCAGTGGATGTGCGTGGCGAACGTCGGCCCGAGCGGGCCGAAAGTCCGCATTATCGTATAGATACAGGTAAATATGTTATGGTTCCGGCCAACGCCCGGCGCCGCCACCCGGTGATTGAGGAACGTTTGGAGCGGCTGGCTGAGTTCGCCGAGACCTTTGCACACAACCGGATCGAATGGCGGGATCGCTCACTGGGCATTGTGTCAAACGGAGTTGCTTACCAGTATGCGCGTGAGGTATTCCCTGATGCCTCGATCCTGAAGCTAGGCATGACGTATCCTGTGCCGAAAGCACTGCTTAAGGAATTCGCGTCACAGGTAGAGCGTCTGATTGTGCTGGAGGAGCTGGACCCGTTCTTGGAAGAGGAGATGCGCCTTTTGGGCATTGCCGTGGAAGGCAAGAGCATCTTCCCGTTATGTGGCGAATTAGACCAGCATGTCGTACGGCAGTCTGCGGTGCGCGCTGGCCTGCTACGGGCAACACCAATAGAGAAGGCCGGACGTGAACAAGTCCCCGCTTTGCCGGCGCGACCGCCCATTCTATGCCCTGGATGCCCGCACCGTGGGGTCTTTCACGTGACCAGCAAGATGGGCCTGGTAGTCAACGGGGACATCGGCTGCTACACGCTGGCCTTCTTGCCACCGCTTGCTGCATTGCACAGCTGCGGTTGTATGGGCGCGAGCATTGGCGTCGCACACGGCGTGGGCAAGGCCGGCATCGCGCAACACAATGTTGCTGTGTTAGGTGATTCTACCTTCTTCCACACTGGCATGCCAGCGCTGCTCAACGTCGCGTACAACCGCAGCAATACGGTGACGATCATTCTGGACAACCGCACCACAGCTATGACGGGACACCAGGATAATCCTGGCACGGGTCGCACCCTGCAGCAGACCCAGCACGAATCGCTGGATTTCGCCGCGTTGGTCAAGGCCATGGGCATTCGCGAGGTTCGTACGGTAGACTCCTACAAACTGAAAGAGGTTGAGTCAGCCTTGCGCGAATGCGTTGCTTTGGAGGAGCCATCGGTGATCATCGCGCGGCGCGAGTGCGCGCTGATGCCTGAAATTCGCAAGACGTGGGTGCCTCTGTCTGTGAACGAAGAATGCTGTAATGGGTGTGGCCTTTGCTTCCGCGTTGGATGTCCGGCGCTGGTCGCGAGTGAGACCGTCGATCCGAAGACGGGCAAGCCCAAGGCTCGGATCGACCCGCTGCTGTGTACTGGCTGCGAGATATGCGCCCAGGTGTGCGCGCGTCGTGCGATCTTGTTCCGGGATCAGTTGCCCGCAGGGGAGGAACGCTAATTGATGGCCAAGTGGGATTTCTTGCTCGCTGGCGTAGGGGGACAAGGCACGATTCTGGCTGGCGACATCTTGTCAAGCGTCGGTCTGCGGGCTGGGTACGAGGTCAAAAAGTCCGAAGTTCACGGAATGGCGCAACGTGGTGGCAGCGTCACTACGAGTGTACGTTGGGCCGATGAGGTGCATTCTCCATTGATCGCTCCAGGGGAGGCTGACGTGCTGCTGGCTTTTGAGAAGCTGGAGGCCCTGCGCTACGTTGATATGGTGCACCCTGATGCGATCGTGCTGGTGAACGATTACGCCATACCGCCTCTTTCGGTCAGCTCGGGTCAGGATAAGTATCCGAATGATGAGGTGTTGCAGAACGCGTTCGCCTCGTTGACAGAACACTACTACCTCTTGCCTGCGAGCTCGATGGCTGAGGAGCTGGGACAGGCCAGAGTCAACAACGTCGTCATGTTGGGCGCCCTCTCGTATTGGATGCCTGACATCCCCGCCTCGGCGTGGCTGCAAGCCGTCCGACAAAGAGTCCCGGTCCGACTTGCGGAACTGAACGAACAAGCATTCCTGAGAGGTTTTGACTACATAACAGCGCATCATCGTGCATCGTAAACCGCCTCCCTCGCGATCATGCCGGTTGTAGGCCGATTCGCGACAGGAGCATGGGTGGAAGGGGATCAACCAGAATGACCAAGTACATCTTTGTCACCGGAGGCGTGGTGAGCTCAATTGGAAAGGGCGTTACCGCGGCCTCCATCGGACGGCTGGTGAAGAGCCGCGGCATCCGCGTCTCCATTCAGAAGCTCGATCCGTACATCAATGTCGACCCCGGCACGTTAAGCCCCTATCAACACGGCGAAGTATTCGTGCTGGAGGATGGCAGTGAAACCGACCTGGATCTGGGTCACTACGAGCGCTTCATCGATGAGAACCTGACCTCTGCCAGCAACGTGACCACTGGCCAGGTCTACTCGGAGGTGATCAGCAAGGAGCGACGGGGCGACTATCTTGGTGGAACCATCCAGGTTATCCCTCACATTACCAACGAAATCAAACGTCGCATTGGGCGCGTGGCTTCCGCGCAGCCCAGCGCTGAGTCTCCGGCGGAGGTGGTCATCGTTGAGGTAGGCGGCACCGTGGGAGACATCGAAGGCCTGCCGTTCCTTGAAGCCATCCGGCAAATGCGCAAGGACGTCGGCCGCGAGAATGTGCTCTACGTCCATGTCACCTATGTTCCGTACCTCAGCTCGACCCACGAGTTGAAGAGCAAGCCGACGCAGCACTCGGTTAACCAGCTGCGCAGCTTTGGAATCCAGCCCGATGTGATCGTTTGCCGCGCCGACTATCCACTGGATGAAGGGCTTAAGGAGAAGATTGCGCTGTTCTGTGATGTGGAAAAACGCGCCGTGGTCCCTCTGATTACCGCGGACACTATCTACAAGGTGCCACTGATCCTCGAAGAGGAAGGCCTGGGGGCGTTTGTGAACGAGCGACTGGCTTTACCCGATGCCCAACCCGACCTGTCATCATGGCAGCAGCTCATTCAAGCAATCGATCGTCCGAAGCCGCCGCTTCGTATCGCAGTTGTGGGCAAGTACATCGATCTGCTGGACGCCTACATGAGCGTGCGAGAAGCGCTCTTTCACGCCGCTCTGGATCACGAGAGAGCTCTCCAAATTGAGTGGATTCACTCTGAGGATCTGGAAAAGGCGAGAGGCCTGGAGCGCCTCGATGGCGTGTCGGGCATTGTCGTGCCTGGTGGTTTTGGCTATCGCGGTGTAGAGGGTAAGGTGGTAGCTGCGAGGTATGCGCGTGAGCACAAGAGACCCTACCTCGGTCTGTGCTTGGGCTTGCAGGTGATGGTGATCGAGTTGGCTCGTCATGCGGTTGGCACGGATGAGCCGAATAGCGTAGAGTTTGATCCCGGCACCCAATACCCAGTGATTGACCTGATGCCTGACCAGCGCGGGATCTCTGATCTGGGAGGGACCATGCGTTTGGGCACGTACCCATGCCAGATGGTACCTGGCACCAAGGCATGTGAGGCATACGGGCAGATGCAGGTCTTTGAGCGCCATCGTCACCGGTGGGAACTGAACAACGCCTACCGGGAGCTATTGTCGAACGCGGGATTGGTGTTCAGTGGGCTCTCACCCGATGGCCGCCTGGTGGAAATCGGGGAGCTGCGTGACCATCCATGGATGGTTGGTTGTCAATTCCATCCAGAATTCCGGTCCAGGCCTGGGAAGCCACATCCTCTTTTTGACGCCTTTGTGGGGGCTGCTATCGCGTATGGAGGCTGACACGATACGGCTGGAGAAGTCGGCGCAGGGCGCTAGCGTATAGACGGGCGTTGAACCGATATCTCATCGTGGAGAAGGAGGCATCACTGTGCAGATCTACATTGATAGTGCGGACCTGAACGAGATTCGCGAAGTGACCAAGCTGGGCATCGTCAGTGGGGCGACCACCAATCCCAGCCTGATGATGCAGTCGGGGCGCGCAGACTACAAGGAGGTAGTGCGAGAAATCTGCTATCTGTTGCAGAATCACATCAGCGCTGAGGTAATTGGAACTGACGCAGAGGCGATGTTGGCTGAGGCACAGGAGATTGCCACCTGGTCCCCGTACGTGGTGGTCAAGATTCCTACCATTCCCCAGGGCCTGGCCGCCATGGATCGCATCAGAGAGGCAGAGGTTGACCTCGATCATCTCTGTCAGGGCTGCAAGTGGTACGGCAAGTGTGGCACAAGCATTGATGAAGCACGTGAGATAGCCGGAGACTGGGGAATCCAGACAAATGCTACACTTGTCTTCTCCGCCAACCAGGCGCTTTTTGCTGCCAATGCTGGCGCAAGTTACGTGTCGCCTTTTGTAGGGCGTCTTGACGACATTGATCACGATGGAATGCGGGTCGTGGCTGACAGTGCGGCCATCTTCGCGAACTATGCCATTGAGACTCAGATTATTGCTGCGAGCATTCGCCATCCACTGCACATCACACAAGCGGCTCTGGCGGGCGCGGACATCGCCACCGTACCCTACGGGGTGCTAATGAAGGCACTGCGACATCCTCTGACGGACATAGGCGTTGAGCGATTCCTGGCCGACTGGGCTAAAGTCCCCAAGCACTAGTGCAGGATCCGCAGGCTGCATCAAGCCCGGGATCTAAGGTGCTGAATGTGTCTACTACAACCGGGTGGGCTGGGCGAACTCGATCTACTAGTGACGGGGATTCCCACCCGCACCAGGGAAGAAGCGTAGGAGGATTGAATGAAGCTTGACAAGGTCTCGGCGGCAATGGAGCGGCTCGGCATTCCGGGCCGAGATGCGTACCACCTGCCGACCAGTACTAGACGGTTTCCTGATGGTGGCTGGTATCGTATGGAGGTCTCCGGAGTGGAGCGCCCGCAAGTACTAGAGGCAGTTGTGGATGAATCCCAAAAGCGTCGGATGCCCATCCACCGCCTGATCTCGGTGGTGATGGGGGCTACTCTACTCGACAAAGCTGAACTGCGTGCCTTTGCCCAGATCGCTGCACAAGCGCGGATGGAGGTGATCCTTACTCCTGGTCCGCGTTCTGCCTGGGATAGCGGCCGGCAGTTGGTGACTCCGGAAGGTGGCCTCTCAGGGCTGCGTTTTCGCGGGTCTGATCAACTGCGACAGGTGATCGCTGACATCATGCGCTGCATTGATCTCGGTTTCCGCGGTTTTCTGGTCATCGATGAGGGATTGCTGTGGCTGCTAAATGAGATGAAGAGGAGTGGCGACATCCCTGCCGATGTGGTCTTCAAGGTCTCTATCTATGCGGGCCACGCTTCTGCTGCAGGCGGAAGGCTGCTTGAAACGTTGGGGGCAAGTACTTTCAACCCGCTGGGAGACCTCTCCTTGCCACAGTTGGCCAGCATCCGGCTCGGCTGTGGAATTCCCCTCGATCTGCACATCTTCTTGGCAGAGTCGTTTGGCGGGTTCAATCGCTTCTATGACGGGCCTGAAATGGCTCGCATCTGTGCACCATGCTACTTCAAGATCGAGCCTGGTCCGGCCTGCGCCGCGGGCCCCGGCGCGCTCTACAAACCGTGGACCAGCGTAGATGGCCTTTCCTTCTTGGCGCGTGAGAAGGTCAAGTATGCGCAGATTATCCACGAGCTAATCCAAGAGAACTATCCTGAAGCGACGCTCTCCCCAGCTGGAGGAGCAGACCTGGCGATTCCCAAGGCATGAGGCAAAGATAGTCAGCATCTTGGAGCAGTGCGGCAGGCTGTGGACTAATGCCGCAGCCGCAGCTCTGCGCTGCTTGCAGTGGCTGCAGAGGAGGGACAGATGACGGTGCGAGGGGCAGCATTCCAGCCCGACGGTGTGTTACCCGCCCTTGTGACACCATTTACCAAAGATGAGCGTGTGGACGAAGAGGCTTTGCGGGCGCTTATCCGTCACGTATTGCCCAATGTGGACGGCATTGTTCTCAACGGGACGACCGGTGAATCTGTCTATCTCACGTCAGATGAACGGCAGCGCGTCATTGAGATCGCTGTAGAGGAAGCTGCTGGGCGTGTGGCGGTGGTGGCGGGGACGGGAGCACCGTCGACCAAGGAGACGATCGATCTGACCATTGCGGCTGAGCGAGCCGGTGCAAGTGCTTGTCTGGTGGTCACTCCGTACTTCCTGCACCCCTCTGACAAAGGGATCTACCAGCATTTCTGGCGCGTAGCAGCCGCAACGAGTCTGCCAGTCATCCTCTACAATATCCCTCAGGCTGTCGATGCCTATCTCCCGCGTACGGTCATCGAGGACCTGGTCGATATCCCCAATATCGTCGCGCTCAAAGACTCGTCCGGCAACCTGACCTACACCATGGAAGTACTGGAAATGACGGGTGGGCGCCTGGACGTCCTGATCGGCCATGATGAGGTAGTGCTGCCAGCTTTGGCTGCCGGCTGTTGCGGGATGATATTGGCAAGCGCCCAGGTGTTCCCCGAGATATGGCAGAAGGTGCTCTCGTGTGTTCGTGCCGGAGACTTGGTGACGGCGCGGAATCTACAGAGGAGCGTGCAAAAGCTCTCGCGGATCTTTTGCCGCCATGGGGGCGGGGTGGCTGTCAAGGCCGCCTTGAATATGCTGGGCGTCAAGGTCGGAGCGCCCCGTCGCCCTTTGGTCGCTCAAGGCGGAGTTCTCATCAATGAGGTCCGTGCCGAAATCCGCATGGAGCTCGAGAAACTTGGAAAGGTCCCCTCGGTATCACCGGCACGCGATGTACCAGTGCCAGAGCTGGCGCGCCGCTTTGCGGAGCTGGGCCTGTCGGAGGAAGTACTGCACGCAGTGGCTGCGCGACTAGGGGCTGCTTCTGTTGGCGAGGGTGCGGAATGGGCGTCCATCGATCTGGTCTGTGGCAAAAAGGAAGGTCCGGTCGGCGAGGCCTACGCCCTGCAACTCACCTATCCGCGCCAGGGCCACGAAGCCCTGACTACCATTCTGGAGCCCAATCTCACGGTACGTCCCGCGGCACTGATCGTGCCAGTTGGCGAGTTGAGCAACCTACGTCAGGCCAACATGATCTACGGCCCGACGCAGGCAGCCGTTGGCCGCGCCATAGCTGATGCGCTAGCCAATGGCCTGATCCCACGGTGTGCCTGGGATGAAGAGGTGATGCTGGCACGGGTCTGGATCGATGCCCGTGCTCTGGACCGACGGGCACTCTACCGGAATGCCTATCACGCTATGACAGAAGCCCTTTCGATTGCCTACGGTGAGGCAATGCAGCATGGAGCGTCAGGCTAACAAGGACCACTTTGTGAGTACATACACACCTGAACCGTGTCTATGCAAGGGATTGTGGACTGGGCGAATCGTGTGCCACTGCAACCGCCAGAAACCGGCTACCGAAGGGCATTGGGTGTGCCAGGACCCTCTCGCAGCTCAATTTCTGGCCTGTCTCAGACGCTGGGGGGAAGTAGGATGAACAAGAAACCCGAGTGGTTCAGAGGAGTCTTCCCTGCTCTAGTGACTCCGTGTTCAAAGGATGAAGAGCTGGATGTTGAGGCGTATCGACGACTGATCCGGCGCGTACTGCCACACGTTAACGGCCTTGTCCCAGTAGGGACGACTGGCGAGTCGGTCTACCTCAGCCCCACAGAGAAGAAGCGGGTGATTGAGGTGTGCCTCGATGAAGCTCAGGGATCAGCGCCTGTGGTGGCAGGAACGGGCTGTGCTAGCACACGCGAGACTGTGCAGCTGACTCAGTGGGCAAAGGACGCCGGTGCGCAGGCTGCACTCGTGGTCGCACCGTATTAC
>DIVN01000150.1 GCA_002435875.1 Anaerolineales bacterium UBA6131 | reverse complement strand
CGCGGCATTCAGGTAAGGCAAGACCTCCGTGATATCCACCTGTAGACGCGCAACAGCCGTCAGACGATCGCTGTCCGGATGGCAGGGTGGCGTCGATACGGTCAGATGGTACACACGAATGAGCGCGCTACCTGTGCCCGGCATAGGTGTCCTTCCTTCCCCAGCGCAAGTGACTGTGTGGTTGAGACATTCACAACGCGGAATATAGTATAGCAGGAAGACAGGCGCGTGTCAACCGCATTCACTGAGGGCAACAGTCTACCCCTCCACGTCCGCCAGGAGGCATTGACCGCGCGCAGGCACTCAATGACAGAAGGAGCGCACACCGCCACCTGCCAGACAGCGGATCTCATCGCCAGCACAAACGTACCTACCGCGGCCTGCCCCTGTGAAGACATGCCAATTTGACAAACAGCGGCTTTCATGCTATATGACCAAGTCATATAGTGACCTGACAGGTGAAGGAGCAACAAGATCATGTGTCAAGATGAACGGCCGAAGGGCAAGACAAGCCCGTGCTGCTGTCAGGGTCGGATGCCGGGCCTGGTGCGGCCGCGTGTGCTCCTGCTGCTGGCCATAACACCTGCGCACGGTTACGAGCTCTTGGAACGCCTGAGCCAGGATGCGCACATGACCCCAATGGACGCAGGTATGCTATACCGTACCCTGCGCCGGCTGGAGCGGGAAGGGCTGGCGCGCTCCGAGTGGTCTGCCGGAGAAGGCGCTCCCGCCAGACGCGTATATGAGTTGACCGACCAAGGCCTGGAGCAATTGCATGCTTGGGCCAGACATATGCGCAGTATGCGCCAACATTTGGATAGCTTGCTGGCCGACTACGAGGCTCGCTTCTCGGCTGAGGCTTAGGCCGGAAGTACCACCGGGCGAGGGGCTCTCCACGCCGCCAACCGCCCTGTGGAAAGTTGTGCGAAGACCCACGTGAGGCAAGAGCGGGTGCCGAGCGCTCCGTCAGCCAGAGCGGGGATCCTCCGCAGAAGGTTTCTACGCGTTACGAGAAGCGTGAGCGAGAGAGGAGACAACGTGTCGTACACTCTTGTGGAAACAGATGAATTGCGGGACTTCACGGCAGACAGCCCGACTCCAACGCCGTTGCTTCAAGCCAACCAAGTCGGTGTGCAACTGCTGAATCTGAGTGCCGGACAGGGCGTTGGGCCTTGCCAGATGGGTCACACCGTAATCTACTACGTGGTCGAGGGACGGGGATCGCTGCGCGTGGGGGATCACACGAGCACGGTGCGCAAAGGTTCTCTTGCGCTAGTATCGGCCGATGATGTACGCGCCATAAGCGCCGACGGCCTCTTGCGGGTGCTGGTGATCCAGCAGAAATAGGAGTTGCCATGACGGACCATCCTCTCGGAGTTCTGGCGGTGCTGGCACATCCGGACGATGAGGCGTTTCGGCTGGGCGGTACGCTAGCCCTGCTCGCACAGGCTGGTGCGTGCGTGCAAGTGCTGAGCTCCACGCGAGGTGAGTCTGGCTCCTGTGGGAAACCGCCTCTTTGCACGCGCGAGGGGCTGCCGGCGCTGCGCGAGAGCGAATTGCGCTGTTCATGCCGCGCGCTGGGCATCGAGCCGCCGCGCTTCATGGGTTATGGTGACGGCCACCTGGCGGACGTTGATCAGGACCAAGGTGTAGAGCGGGTGCTGGCGGTCATTGACGAGCTTCAGCCGCAGGTGCTGATCACCTGGCCACCGGATGGCCTCTCGGGCCACCCGGATCACATGGCAGTGAGCCGCTGGACCCAGTCGGCCTATGCGCAGACTGTAGCTTGGCAGCCTGCTCCGTGGGCGCTCTACTACCTGGCTGTGCCGCTGTCGGTGGCCGTGCCGCTTGGGCTGAACCAGCTGCGCACGGTGCCCGATGAGCAGGTTGACGTCGCGGTGGATGTACAGTCAGTCTGGGAGCAGAAGTTGGCCGCCATCCGCTGTCACCGCACTCAGCTGGGCGAGTCGCCCATCCTGGCAGCGCCGCTCGAGCGGCAGCAACTTTTCCTGGGCACGGAGCATTTTCGAAGGGTGGGCGCCAGACAGGAAACAGACCTGGTTACGGTTCTCGCGGAGGGGTAGGGCAAGAGACCACTGCGCCTTGGGGCGCTATGTCCGCGGTAAAGGGCACACACAAGGGGGAAAGGTGACATCCATTACTCGTCTCTGGCGTTTTATTCGGCCATATCGGCGCATCACGTTTGCGGGGCTATTCCTGATGCTCATCGTGGTGGGAGTCGATCTTTCGATGCCGCGCCTCCTGCAAAACATCATCAACGCGGGCATCCGCCAGCAGAACCAGGCCGCCGTTGTCAACGGGGCGCTGCTCATGATGGGCCTGACGCTGGTCAGTGCAGCCGCTACCGTCGGCAGCATGCTCTTTGCGGTGCGCATGTCTCAGAAGGCCAGCCGGGACATGCGGCGCGAGCTCTTTGTGCACATCCAATCCTTTTCTTTCGCGAATTTTGATCAGTTGCACACCGGTGAGCTGCTGACGCGCTTGACCAGTGATGTCAGCCAGGTGTCGCAGTTCCTGTGGATGACGATGCGGGTATTTGTGCGCGCACCACTGATGGTGGTGGGGAGTGCGGCTNNGCCCGGCGGGTGCAGCCGCAATTCATGGGGCTGCAGCGCAAGTTGGACCGGCTGAACAACATCCTGCAGGAGAACCTCAGCGGAGTGCGCCTGGTCAAGGCCTTTGTGCGCGCCGATCATGAGAACCGCCGCTTTGACGCGGCCAGCAAGGAGCTGATGGATCGCGGCATTCAGGTGGAGCGCATGCTGGCTTTTCTGTCCCCCACCCTGAGGCTCATCATTAATCTCGGCCTCGTCGCCGTGGTCTGGTTTGGTGGGAGGCAGGTCATCGACGGAACTCTCGACCTGGGGCAGGTGGTGGCACTCAGCAACTATGTCTGGTGGATCGTCTTTCCGTTGCTGGGTCTGAGCATGAGCGCCGGATTCATCTCATCGGCAGACGCTTCTGCGGGGCGCATCTTTGAAGTGCTGGACACCCAGCCTGCTGTGGCCGACACTGGCCGTGAAAAGCTGCCCTCAGTGGCGCAGGGGCACGTGGTCCTGCGGGACGTCTCCTTCTCCTACGGCGAACACGAAGAGGAGCCGGTGCTCCAAGCGGTCAACCTTGAAGCTCAACCGGGAGAGACCGTAGCCTTGCTGGGGGCAACAGGCTCCGGCAAGACCACCCTGGTCA
>DIVN01000286.1:726-11431 GCA_002435875.1 Anaerolineales bacterium UBA6131 | reverse complement strand
CGCCTCTGGCAGAGCGGCCAACGGCAAGCAGCAGCTGTGGGCCGCCTTGCGCGCCTCGCTCGGCCTTTCAGCCGTGGTCTCCGCGCTGGCGGCGATCGCGCTGCTGGTTCTGCCCGCGGGCGTGGCGGCGCTATTTGGTGACCCCCAGGTGGCGGCGGCACTGCGCATTCAATGGGCGGCTATCCCCTTCATCGGTGGGACAGCCATTCTGGCGGGCTTTGTGCACGGCTTTCAGGACATGGCTCCAAAGGTGCTTGCCCAGGACGTGACGGGGCCGGCGGTTGAGCTTGGCCTGGCAGTTGTGCTGGCGCGGCTAGGGCGCACGCAGAGTGGGCTTTCAGTTAGCCATGTGGCTGGGGCGCTGGTGTCGTGCCTGGTGATGGCCGTTTTTGCCACCCTTCGCCTCCGCCGTGGGCCTGAAAGCTCCGCACCGGTGCCTTCGAGCGCAAAGATTCTCCGACAACTGAGCACTTTTGCGTTGCCGGTGCTGGCCGTGGCTCTTTTGGCGGCGGGTACTAACCGGGCGAGCGTGCTTGTACTGGGGGTGATGGGCACGAGTGCGGCGGTTGGCGTGCTGCACATCCTGCAGCGACTGGCCTGGCTGGGGGATACCTTCCTGGCTTCGCTGAACGCGATGTTTGCGCCGATGGTGGCCGATCTGATACACCAGCGCCGCATCGGCGAGCTGGACATCCTCTACAAAGCCTCTTCACGTTGGGCACTGGCGAGCGGATTGCCGGTGTTTATTGTCCTGGCAACGTATCGATATGAGCTGCTGGGGATTTACGGCGCCGAGTTCGTGTCCGGAGCGACGGCATTCCTGGTGCTGCTAATGGGACAGGCGATCAATGTGTCCACGGGGTCGTGCGGCGTGGTTCTGACGATGTCGGGGCATCCACGAGACAGCGCGTTGGGTGAGCTGCTGATGCTGGTGACGGTGACCCTGGGCAGTATCCTGCTGATCCCTCACTTTGGCATGCTGGGCTGCGCCATGGCCAGTGCGATCGGGTTCACGCTGGTGAATGCCATGCGCGTGCTGTTGGTCTGGAAGCACCTGAAGGTGCAGCCGCTTGGCCGCGGCACGATGCAGGTGCTCCTGGCTGCCGCGGCCATGGGTGCCGTGGCTTTGCTGCTCAAGCGGTGGATGCCAAGCCAGCTGGCTATGCCGTTGCAGATGGTTGTGGTGGTGGGCCTGGCAGGTTTGACCTTCGTGTTGCTCGTGCTCGCGCAGGGGCTGGAGCCGGCTGAGGCCAGGCTCGTCCACGCTCTGCGCCTGCGCCTGGTGCAGGCGAGACACGGAGAGAGGCATTGAGATGCGAAAGCAGGTACTGGATTTTGTGATCATCGGTGCGCAGAAGGCGGGTACTACCTCGCTGTTCCAGTACATGCGCGGGCATCCTCAACTGTACATGCCGCCCGAGAAGGAAGCGCCGTACTTTAACCGCGAAGACCGCATGGCACAGGGGTGGCAGTGGTACCTGCAAGAGTTCTTTGGCGAGGCGCCGGAAGACCGGCTGTGGGGCAAGGCCACGCCAGACTATATGGGAGATACGCGGATTCCTGCGCGCATACACGCCGTGCTGCCGGATGCACGGTTATTGGCCATCCTGCGCAACCCTATCGATAGGGCGCACTCGGACTATATGATGAACCTGCGGCGAGGAACAGAGCAGCGGAGCTTTGGCCAGGTGGTGGATCAGCTGTTGGACGAAAAGGCCTTGTCGCGCGAACGAAACGCCCCAAGCCCTGAGAATGGCTATATGGTGCGCGGCGAATACGGGCGCATCTTGCGTGTCTACGTGGCTGAGTTTTCTCGTGAGCAGATCGCCGTGCACTTTGTGGATCGTTTGCAGAGCGATGCCCTGGGACTGGTGCGCGAAGCCTTTGAGTTCCTGGGGGTGGATCCCGGCTATGTGCCGGACAACCTTGGCACGGTGTACCACCGCGGGGGTGCCCGGGCCCGGGTGCCTCTGGCCTTCTCGCTGCGGAGACGGAGTTGGGCGCGCACGACCTGGCACGTACTGCCGGCGAAGGTGCGTCGACGGCTGCTGTACTGGTTTGATCAGTGGAACGTGAAGGGAGACGCCGCCGCACGCCCATTGGAGCCGGCCGTACGCGAGAAGCTGATCGCCCATTTCGCGTCGGACGTGTACCTGTTGACGGACCTGCTCGGTGCGCAACCGCCCTGGGGCGATTGGCGGTGAAGTAGTGACCCCAACGATGGCTGCCCCCGCGGCGAGGGTCGTGCCGACGCCGTCGCCCATGGCGGCAAGGCTGATCGACACGGCGAGCGCGCTGCTGCTTTCGGCGCTGCTGTTGGCTGCCTGGCGAGTGGCGATTGGCTTTTCGCCCTCCGCGGATGTCACACCGGCGGCGCTGGTTTGGATGTGGGTGATGGGGGCGTTGCTGATAGAGCCTTGGATCGAGGGTCTCCAGCACGGCCTTGACATTCTGGAGCCCAAGTACATCAGCTACGGGCTTTTCTTGCTGTTGTTCTGGGCACGGCCTTTGCAGCTGCTGACAGACCCGGGGTCGCCTGGGATAGCGATGCCCCGAGAGCCTTGGCTTTTCGAGCGCGGTCTGTTTGTCTCGACCATGGCGGTGTTTGGTTTCGGCCTGGGGTACCGCTGGCGCATGGCCGAGCGCATGGCGGCCCTCTATCCGTTGCTCGGCAGCAAATGGGATGCCCGGCGCCTGCGGCGAATGACCCTGGTGTACGTGTCAATTGGGGTGATGGCTTTTGCTGCTGCGGTGCAGCTGGTTGGCGGATGGCAGACGATTATTGGCAACCTGCAGGGCAGGCGCCTTTTCTCTTCGTCGGGTGCCTGGGTGGTCGGCTCGTGGAAGACATTGGTTGACGTGGCCGCCGCTCTGGTGATCACCAGCTCGTTGTGCGGCCGCACATCATCGCGCTGGGGATGGTTACTGGCAGCGGTGGCCCTGCTGCTCACGCTGCCGCTAGGGGGCAGGGCGGATATCCTGGTCCTGGTATGGACCGTATGTGCTATCGTGTACTACACACGGGTCCACCGCCGGGTGCGGGCCAGGACATTGCTGCTCGTACTGGCCGTGCTTGTGCTCACCTCCGCAGTGTTTGTGGTGGGGTACCGCGCCATCCGTGTAGCGACGGCCCAGGGCCGAGATCCATTGGATCCTCGTTTGATGGCAGAGGCCTTTGCCGAGTTTCCCAGTGAGTTTATGGCTGACTTTGAGCAGTTTGACTGGCTGGTTTTCGTGCTGGATAATGTGCCGGAGATTCTGCCGTACCAACGAGGGGGCACTTTTCTGGATTTTTTCGTGCAGTTTGTGCCGCGGGCACTCTGGCCAGACAAGCCTCTACCGATTTCGTTTCAGCTCAGCGTGCTGGCGGGCGGACCGGCCTCGGGTACGCCCGCATCGCTGGCAGGGGAGCTGTACATCAACTGGGGCGTGGCGGGCGTGCTGGTGGGCATGATCACGTTTGGAGCTTTTGTGCGTTCGGCGTACGTGTACCTGCTGGCGCATCTTGACAGCCCGGCCGCGATCGTGCTCTACTCGTACACCTTGGCCAGCTTGCATAGCCTGATCACCAGAAGCCTGGCACAAAAGCTGTTTGGCTATGTGCTGTTCGTCGGGCCTCTGCTGCTGGCATGGGCTTACGTGACGGCAGCGCGGCGTGAGGAAGCAGCGGAGGCATTGCCATAAGCTCGCCCACGGTGACATTGGTGCTGCTAAACTACCAGAGCGGCGACTATGTGGAGCGGCTGGTAGAATCCCTGTCGCGGCAGACATGCCCCGATTGGGAGCTCATCGTGGTGGATAACGGCTCAGCGGATGAGTCGCTCGAGCGGATTCGGCACGGGCTGACCGAGTGGGCGATCGAGGCCCGTGAGTGGGTCTATCTGCCGGAGAACCGACATTTTGCGGCGGGAATGAATGCCGGCATCGAGCGGGCGCAGGGCAGAGTTGTAGTCGCGCTCAACAGCGATGTGTATCTGGACCCAGGCTACATCGATGTCTTGTGTCGCGCGTGGGACGAACACGCAGATGAGCGAGTCTGTGCCTTTGTTGGCACGCAGTATGCCTGGGTGTGGCCGGCCGACAGGCTCAGCGAAAGGGTACAGAGCCGGGGAGCTGGTTTATTGCGGAGGATCGGGATGGGCTCGTGGACCCCGAGTCTGGGAGCCCACAAGCTACTGGGACCGCCGGGGTGTGCTCCCGCCTTCACGCGCCAGGCTCTGGAGGCTGTACGCTACGCCAATGGCGACTATTATGACGCGCGTTTCGTGGCCTTTGGCGAGGATGTTGATTTGTTGTTGCGCATGCGAACCGCGGGATTCCGAGCAGTGCCGCTGCCGGGGCTGCGCTACTGGCACATCGGCTCGGCAAGCTATTCGGCCGGTGAGCGCAGCTTTGCAGCCAAGTCACCAGAGGTGATGGCCCGCACGTTCGCCAACCGCTGGCGCGTATGGCGGCAGATACCGTCGTCGTCGGAGCGCCTGCTTAACCTGGCGCCCATCCTGGTGATGAACCTCCTGCGCTATCTGCAGGTGCTTGTCCATCGAGGACCGGCGGTTGGGGCACAAGTTCTCAGGCAGGACGTACTCTTTTGGCAGCAGATCCGGGCTGAGGAGCGGCGATGGTATGCCGCCAGCCCGGGCGATCTGGGCCTGTATTGCGGCTGGATCAAACCAGGCCTGTAGCAGGGGCCGTGGTGTGGGGAGGCAGTGGATTCGCACGTGTTAGGCCAGCAGCCACCGAACATTGTCATCTATGTGCTGGACAGCCTCAGGGCCGACCACCTGGGCTGTTATGGTTATCAGCGGCCCACCAGCCCCCACATTGATGGGCTGGCTGCTGCAGGGGTGCTGTTTCGCAAGGCGTTTGCGCAGGCTACGTGGACCCGGCCTTCGGCGGGCTCGTTGTGGACGGGCTGCTATCCAGCGGTACACGGCGCGCTGAATATGGGCCGTCAGTTGCGGGGCGATGTACCGAGCCTGGCCAGGTCGCTGCGTGCAGCGGGATACCAAACGGGAGCTTTCATTTCGATTGGGCAGTTGTCCTCCAACTGGGGCTTTGCCGAAGGGTTTGAGACCTATCAAGAGCTGTGGCGGCAGACGGACCGCAGTGAGCTGGTGCAGCCAGAGACGCAGAGCCACGAGCTGGTACGCGATGTCGAGGTCGTAGCGGCATTCAGGTCCTGGCTGGGCGGCCAGCGCAGGAATGCACCGTTCTTTGCGCTGTTGTGGGGCATGGGCACGCATATGCCATATCAGATTCCTGCTGCGGGAGAGCGTGTCTTTGCGCGGCAGGAGTTGGCAGAGCACTTGGACACCGTGCGGGCCATCTGGGCGATTGACGGGCCGGAAGCAGCAGCCGCGGTGCGGGATCGCTATGATGAGGCCATCCGTCTGGCCGATCGCAGTTTGGGAGAGCTCATCACGTTCTTGCATGAGCAAAGTGTCTATGACAACACGGCCGTTCTCGTGCTGGGAGATCACGGTGAGATCTTTAACGAGCACGGCAGAGGCTCGCATTGGCGTGGCTCGAGCCTGCTGTCGCAGCTGGGAAGCGTACCAATCATCGGCCAAGTGCTCCGCCGTTACCGCCTGGTCAACCGCTGGGGGGTGGCCGGGCATCTTGACGTAATGCCGTACGAAGAGGTGCTGCACATTCCGCTGGTGGCACGTTTCCCGGCTGGCCATTGGGCCGGACAGCAGAGCGATGCCTTGGTTGAAGTTGTGGATATCGCCCCGACCGTGCTAGACCTGGCGGGCGTCGGTGCGGCCGGTGAGAACATGCAGGGGAGCAGTCTGCTTTCCGTTGTGGATGGTGCCAGTGCAGGTAAAGCCTGCGTCTTCTCCGACTCGCAACGTGTCGACGCGGCCCCAAGGTATGTCTCGATTCGCGATGCGCTCTGGAAGGCCGTTCGTATTGCGCCAGTGGTCGAGAATTCCGAGGGCACAGGCAAGCAGGGCACTGTTGAGCGGGTATATCGTCGGATTGAGCGCAGACTCTCTCCCAGGACAGTACTCTACCGCATGCCCGATGAGAGCAGAGACCTCTGTGGCGAAAACACTGACCAGCTGGAGCGGCTGAGCGCGATTCTGGATGGCTGGCAAGAAGCCAATAATGAGCGTGCTCAGGGACTTGAAGACCGGGTGCTTGAAGCGGATGAATTGGCGGAGAGTCGCCTGAGAGCGCTAGGCTACCTGGAGTGAGGCGGACCATGATGGAGGGGCAGTCCACAGGGCCAGTTAAACTGAGCAAGGCCGGCAGGGTACTGATGGTAGCGGGATATGACACCAGCGTTGTACAGTTTTTGTTGCCGCACGTGATGCGAATCAGGGAGTTGGGGTTTGACATTGAGGTAGCCTATCGGCCAGAGAGTGCCAGGGCGAGCAGGGAGCTACAGGCGGTTGGGCTTGTCTGTCATCATGTGGACTTTGGCCAAAAACCTTTCGCGAGCAGCAATCCAAGGGCATTTGGACAGATCAAGGCCCTACTGCAGCGTGGGCGGTATGACATCGTGCACGTCAACATGCCGGTTCCGGGGTGGCTCAGCCGTTTGGCAGCAGAGATCTATTCGCCGGACAGCCTGGTCATCTATACGGTTCATGGCTTTCATTTTCATCCTCGGGGTGGCCTGGTGCCCAACGCCTTGTTCATGGCGCTCGAAAAGCTCGCGGGCTACTGGACAGACGTGCTGGTTACCATCACCGAGGAGGATTATTACGCGGCGGTGCAGCACCACATTGTGGATCCCCAGCGCGTCTGGCACATGCCGGGCGTGGGCGTCGACACGGAGCAGTATGATCCGGCCAAAGTCGCCGAAGCGGACGTGCGAGCGCTACGTCAGGAGCTCGGTCTGGGCGACAAAGATGTGCTTTTTCTGATGCAGGCCGGCTTTCGCCCAGGCAAACGCCATGCCGATGCGTTGCGAGCGTTGGCCCTCCTGAACAATCCGCAAGTGCACCTGGCCTTTGCGGGGTCAGGCCCGTTGGAAGCGAGAATGAGGGAGCTGGCGAAGGCTCTCGGGGTGGATCAGCGCACGCACTTTCTTGGTTATCGTCCAGATGTGCCAGTCGTGACGCGCGCATCGAGGGCTGCCATTCTTCCGTCCGAGCGCGAAGGGTTGCAGCACGGCGTGCTTGAGTCCCTTGCTCTAGAGGTGCCGGTGATAGGCAGCGATATCCGGGGAATCCGTGAACTGCTGCGAGATGGGTGTGGAATCCTGGTGCCCGTTGGTGAGCCCGAGGCACTGGTGGCCGCGATGCGGCGGATGATGGACGAGCCAGACGAGGCGGTGCAGATGGGCCGACGAGGGCGAAGGCTGGCCTGCATGCAGTACTCGCTGGACAAAGCTCTGAAGTTCACGGAGAGGCTGTACAGAGACGTGTGGTTAGAGCGACGAGCGCTGGGTCGAGTAGGGAGGCGAGCTTGAGCTCCAAGACGGGGGTTCCCGCCCTTTGTCTCTACGGTGCTGGCGGACACTGCAAGGTCGTGGCTGCAACCTTCAGCCGCGGGGGACGCTATCGGGTTATCGGACTGCTGGACGATGCCCCGGCGCTGTGGGGAACGG
Source organism: Anaerolineales bacterium UBA6131 (assembly GCA_002435875.1). Lineage (GTDB taxonomy): Bacteria > Chloroflexota > Anaerolineae > UBA2200 > UBA2200 > UBA6131. The sequence goes on along the minus strand of DIVN01000286.1, from coordinate 3,870 downwards.
CGGTGTACGGACTACAGGTGCTGGGTGGGGCAGACCAGTTTGCCAGGCTCCATGCCGAAGGGGTGCGCTTTGCCCACGTTTCGATTGGCGACAACCGTGTGCGCAAGGCGCGTGCAAAGGTGTTGCTGGAACAGGGATTCTCATTGGCCAGTGCAATCGATCCGTCGGCGGTGGTGTTGAGTGACTTGAGTCGGAGCGTCGGGCTGGCTATCTTGCCATTTGTCTTTGTCGGGGCCGAAGTGGAGATGGGGGATAACATAATCGCCAGCATCCACACGATGATAGGCCACGACTGTAGAGTCAGCGACTATGCGCACCTCGCGCCCGGGGTGAATCTTGGGGGCGGCGTCCGGCTGGGGGAAGGGACCTTCCTCGGCCTCAATGCATCTGTGCTGCCCGGAGTAAGGATTGGGGCATGGGTGACGGTGGGTGCGGGTGCGGTGGTGGCGAGCGATTTGCCTGATGGGGTTACGGCTGTCGGAGTGCCGGCACGCATTGTAGGTCGTTCAGAGGCGATGAACGCACGCCAGCAGCGTGCAGGCGCAGAGGAGTAGAGGCGATGGACAAGGAAAAGAACGTAGAGACTGCCAGGCTTACATCCGTACCGATGTCGGGGCCGGATATTGGGGCGAGGGAGATTGAGCTGGTCAATGCGGTGCTGCAGACACCCTATCTGAGTATTGGTCCGCAGGTGGAGCGCTTTGAGAAGCTGACAGCGGAGTACGTAGGTACTGCCCACGCCGCAGCGGTCAACAGCGGCACCGCCGGGCTGCATCTGTGCGTTCTAGCCGCAGGCATCGAACAGGGCGACGAGGTCATCACGACACCGTTTAGCTTTATTGCCTCGGCGAACTGTATCATGTATGAGCGCGCGAGACCTGTGTTTGTGGACATCGACGCAGCGACTGTTAACCTCGACCCGGATCTCATCGAGAGTGCGATCACGTCGCGTACCAAAGCGATCTTGCCCGTGCACGCCTTTGGCCAACCAGCGGACATGGACGCTATCTGTGACATTGCCCGACGGCATAACCTATTCGTGATCGAGGACGCCTGCGAAGCCATAGGCGCGGAGTACAAGGGCCGCAGAGCGGGCACGATGAGCGATGCGGCGGTGTTTGCCTTTTACCCAAACAAGCAGATGACCACCGGCGAAGGGGGCGTCATCGTCACTGACCGGCCCGAGTGGGATGCGCTCTTTCGCAGCCTGCGCAACCAGGGACGCGACGTGTTTGACGCATGGCTGAACCACACGCGGCTGGGCTACAACTACCGGCTTGATGAGCTTAGCGCGGCGCTGGGTGTAGCGCAGTTGGAACGGATTGAGGAGCTGCTGAAAAACCGAGAGCGCGTGGCGCAGATGTACAATCAGCAGCTCGGCGGAGTCGGCGGGATAACCGTGCCATACGTGGGCCCTGAGACCAGCAGGATGAGCTGGTTCGTGTACGTGATCCGCCTGGGGGCGGGTTTGCAGCGGGACGTGGTAATGGAGAAGCTGGGCAAGAAGGGCATCCCATCGCGGCCCTACTTCACCCCGATCCACTTGCAGCCGTTCTATCGGCAGGCATTTGGCTACGACGAGGGTGCGTTCCCCGTTACGGAAGAAGTGGCGCGGCATGTGCTGGCGCTGCCATTTTCGGGTAGAATGCAACCAGCAGACGTCATTTACGTGTGCGAGAACCTGCGCAGCATCGTGCAGGAGACAGCATAGAAAGAGCCTGGGGGATCGCGCACATGGTTGAGAAAGCAGGGCAATCAATGCAACGGTGGTTGCGCAAGTACGGGGTGCCACTACTGACGGATGCGTTCAGTGCAGCCCTGGCGTTCTACCTGGCACTGGCCTTGCGCTTTACCGGCAAGGCCCCGTTGCAGTACTTTTCGCAATACCGTCGGCATGTCCTGCTGATCGTCGCTCTGTATCTGGCGTTCAATGCCATGATGGGGCTTTACGGACGAATCTGGCGCTATGCGAGCTCGGAGGACATTGTCGATATCCTAGAGGCTGTCGGTGGGGCCACGCTGCTCTTGCTTGCCCTGGACGTCCTGGTGCGGCCGGTGAGACCGCTGCCGATCAGCGTGGTGGTGGCTGGTGGCGTGTTCACGCTGATGGCCTTTGTGGCGACACGCTATCAGGCCAGGCTGCTGTATTCGTTCGTGCGCCGGAGAAAAGCGTCGTCTGGCGCGGATTCCAGCGCGATGCGGGTGTTGTTGATTGGAGCTGGCGAGGCGGGACAACTGTTGGCCTGGAGGCTGGTGAACCGGCCTGAAGGCAGGCAGTATCAGCTGGTTGGCTTCATCGACGATGATCCGGTTAAGCACGGTTTGCTTATTCATGGTGTGCGGGTGCTGGGAGACCGCACCAAGATCGCGGGGGTGTGTGAGCAAGAGAGAGTCGACCTGATTGTCATCGCCATCCACCGGCTGAGCAGCAGGGACCTGAGCGAGATCTTGGAGTTGTGCGAATCGACGTCGGCGCGGATCAAGACGCTGCCTAACGTATTCGAAAGTCTGGAAAGCCTCAATGACGATGCGCTCTTGCGCGACATAACGATTGAGGATCTGGTAGGCAGAGAGCTGGTCTCGATCTCCAGCCAGGCAAGCTGGGAGCTGCTGCGCGATCGCGTGGTTCTGGTCACGGGCGCGGCGGGATCCATTGGCTCTGGCTTGTGTCGCCACATTCTGCGCTTCGGGCCGAAGGAGCTGCTGGCACTCGACAACAACGAAACGGGGCTGTTTGAGCTCGAAAAGGGACTGGGGGCCGAGTGGAGGCGAGAGCCAGGCAGCCAGCCGATGCCTCGCATGTCCTGTATCGTGGGCGATGTGACCTGGGCACCCAAGCTGGAGTCGGTCTTTGCCGAACATCGCCCCGACTTGGTCCTGCATGTGGCGGCATACAAGCACGTGCCGCTAATGGAGGGCTGGCCGGAGGAAGCGATCCGGGTGAATGTCGGCGGCACGCTTTCGGTGCTGGAGCTGGCCGAGAAGTACGGCGCGAGCCGCTTTGTGTTTGTCTCGACCGACAAGGCTGTGGAGCCCCGTTCGGTGATGGGCGCTACCAAGCGTGTTGGGGAAATGTTGGTGTCTGGCTTGCCGTCCGGATCTGGCCTGGTGGCGACGGCCGTGCGCTTTGGCAACGTACTGGGC
>DIVN01000286.1:0-712 GCA_002435875.1 Anaerolineales bacterium UBA6131 | reverse complement strand
GTCTTTGTGACGGATATGGGCGAGCCCATCAAAATAGCCGACTTGGCCCACAAGATGATTCGGTTGCGGGGCTTGCGTGTCAACGCTGATATTCCTGTGGTGGTAACCGGATTGCGACCCGGGGAAAAGTTGCATGAGAAGCTTGTTGGCTCCTGGGAGCGGGAGACAGCCACGGCGCATCCCCGCATCTCGCGCCTGGAGAGCGATACCCACGTGCAGAGGGACGTGTTGGTGGCCCAGGTTTCTAGCCTGCTGGCCAGCCTACGTGCCGGCAGCCCCCCAGGGAGCCTCAAGCACCAACTGTTTGACCTTGTTCAGGTGCCGGAGACCGGCGAGGAGCTGCCCGAGGCCGGCGCGCACCACAGGACAACCGCGCCTACACAGCGCTAGACTCCCTCACGGCGGGTCGCCTCCTCTTGTGTTGTGCCTTCGGCTAACTAGGACTCATCCGCAGAGAGGCCGGAGGGACAGTGCGGTTGGCGCGAGTTGCTTTCACTCTGCTTCTGTGCTAGACTCCCTTTTCAACGAAAACCAGTAGCTCGGACCGCAGTCTGCAAGTGGCGGTCCGCTCGGGAGTAGAGCATGCCCCAGAACAAGATCGTGATTCGCGGTGCCCGGCAAAACAACCTCAAGAACATTGACCTGGAGATTCCGCGTGACAAACTCGTCGTAATCACGGGCATTTCGGGCTCGGGGAAGTCGTCGCTGGCCT
>DIVN01000244.1 GCA_002435875.1 Anaerolineales bacterium UBA6131 | reverse complement strand
AACGTTATCAGGTACCGGCTCTTCAGCGGCAGTGGCTGATGGGGTGATCATTCGTTTCAACCCTTCGTCAACGGTGGCACAAGTAGATGACCTCTTTGTCCTGAACGTGGAGGTCGTCGCGGGTGATCAATCGGTGAATGGTGCGGAGGTCCATATTGATTTCGACCCAGCGCTGCTGCGGGTTGTTGATGCAAGCGGTAATCCAGTTGGCAGTATCACGCTGGGGACGACTCTGAACATGGCCCTGGCCAATACGGTGGACAACGCGCAGGGCCACATCGACTTTAGCTGCGGCACCGTGATGCAGCCTTTCCCAACCGGCACATTCGTGGTGGGCACCATTCGGTTCAAGGCGCTGGCTGACACTGGAGGAGGCACCACCTCACTGAGCTTTGTGTCTCGAGGAGCAAGCCCTACCAACATTACAGGGGTAGGAGGAGCCTCTGTTCTGGGTAGTGCGCAGAATGGCACGGTTACCATCGGGGGGGCTTCTATCACGCCCACGGCAACGGGTTCGAGCAGCCCCACTGCGACGAGTACCCAACCTCAAGAAACGTCTACGCCGACCAACACGCCTACTAGCACTCGCACCCCTACCGCCACTCCCAGCCAGACGATAGGCGCGTCACCAACCGCGACAACACAGCTTGCGGTCTACCTCGATCTAAGTCCGTTGCATTCATCCGTGGCCAAGGGTGACGTATTCCTGGTGGACGTGCGCGTTCTGGCGGGTGTGCAGCCTGTCAAAGGTGTCGAGGTACACATCGACTTTGACCCGGCATTGTTGCAGGTGGTCGATGGCGCAGGCAATCCGACCAACACTATCGTATCTGGCACAACTCTCGACGTGGCAATAGACAACAGAGTAGACAACAGCCGTGGCACGATCGACTGTGCTTACGGCACGTTCAGCAGTTCAGCCCCGAGCGGCACGTTCGTACTTGCCACCATCCGATTCAAGGCAATGTGGGGCACCGGAGGTACCAGTACACCGCTTGCATTTGTTGCGAGGGGGGGCAACCCCACCGACGTGACCTACGGTGAGACATCGGTCCTGGCTGGCGTCTACAATGGCAGCGTGACTATCAGCGGAGAGCTGCCCCCACCAACTCCAACTAGCACCGCTACTTCGACGAGAACAGCGACGCCTACGGCGACCATGAGCCCGACTCCTACGAGTACACCAACCGCAACTGTATCCCCAACTGCTACGCCATTGGGTGGGCTAGAGACTCTGCGTTTCCAGCAGGGCGTATCGCCCAACGCTGCTTATCGAGGTGTCGAGGACACCTATCTGAACAACTATGAACCTGGCGTGGCTATGGGCCAGCTGGTCTATATGCTGCTGCATACGAATGGCTCGAAACGCCCCATGCTCAAGTTCGATTTGACCGAGCATATCCCACAGGGATCGCCGGTTGTTGAGGCCAAGTTGGGCTTGTGGATGTACGATGCATCCACAGGCTACTTTGTTGACACGCTGGTCTACCGTGTGAATCGAAGCTGGCAAGAGACGACTGCCACCTGGGAGTACCCATGGACTCTGGCGGGGTGTGAAGGCATCGACGCCGACCGTGAAGGCTCTCCGTCTTCCTTCAGCCGGCTGAGGCAGACGGGCCTGTGGGTAGAGTGGGATGTTACTGCCCTGGTTCGCGAGTGGGTATCTGGGTCCGCCAGCAATGAAGGAATGCTCATCACTGTGCCCCCAGAGCAGCTACACCGCGAGGCCTATTTCCGATCGTCGAATTTCCAGGGGCCAGATCAGCGCCCTTATCTTGTTGTAAGCTTTTACCGCCTGCCGCCAACGGCTACTCCAACCACCAGCCCCACAGCGACGGCAACGCCGACGGCCACCCAGACGCGCACGCCCGTGGCGACGGCAACCCCTACTGAAGCTCCTGGCAGAATCGAGGGGCGGGTCTGGGAAGACCGGAATCTGGATCAGGTGGCAGATGAGCAAGAGCCGGGCTTGGCTGGAGCGCTTGTACAGTTATATCGGTTGGGGCAGATGGGTTCGCCCGTTCTCCCGCCGGTTACTACTGGGTCAGCAGGCACCTTCAGTTTCGAAGATCTGGTACCTGGCTGGTACGTGGTGCGAGAATCTAACCCAGAAGGGTATCTGTCATCGACCAGCGATGAAGTAAGTGTCTTAGTCAGTCGAGCAGTAACATCGCACGTGGCCTTTGGCGACTATCGGTGGTCTCTGGTGGTGCCCATCATCATCCACAAGAACTAGGCCGTTTTGGTCTGGTCCTGAGAGTGTGAAAGCAGGTGCAACATGCGTAAAGCTTTGCCCGGAGGGGCCTTGATTATGCTGTCAGCCGTGGCCCTCCTTTGTGCCTGCTTGCTTGCAGCGCCCGTGCGGGGCGCTGCGCCGCTGGACCCGGATCCTTCTGCAGCCCAGACACAGGCGCGGATACACCCAGTCGACGCTTCGTCCATGGCCGAGACGACACTGCTGTTTCAGGAGGGCACTTCACCGACTGCTTCCTATGCAGGCGTCGCTGACACGTATCTCTTTATCGATCGGCCCGCGGAGAACTGGGGATTCGACACCTATTTGCGGCTATACAACGACCATCGACAGAAAGTCTTGATTCGTTTTGATCTGGCCGAGCATATCCCCAGTACCGCAGTCGTGCTGGCGGCACAGCTTGAGGTTAGCGCCTTCCAACGGGAGACTGCTGATTACACCGACGTATCGGCTTATCGTGTACTGCGCACTTGGACGGAGAACGCGGCTTCCTGGAACAATGCGACCGCCTCTGATTTCTGGGGCGTTCCAGGATGTGAGGGTGGGGGTGATCGTGAGGCCGAGCCACTCGCTGTGACCACTTTCTTTGTAGGCAACTCGTCATACTCTTGGGAAAGTGCGTCGCTGCGGGCCGTAGTGCAGGACTGGGTGTCCAGTCCCGCAAGCAATCATGGTGTGGCACTGGTTGGTGTCTCACCCAATGACCGTCAGCGCTGGAGTCTGTTCTCCTCTCAGTTCGGGACCAGTGAGGAAGAAAAGCTGCGCAGGCCTCGCCTGTCCGTTACGTTTCAGACCGTGCCTCCCACCGCGACTCCAACTGCGACGCAGGTTCCTACGGTGACTCCTACGCGGACGCAGACCACACGACCCACGCAGACTCCCACCCGGGTAGAGGGCAAAGCACAGGTATCTGGGGCTGCCTGGCAGGACACAAATCGCAATGGTGCGCGTGACGCCGGCGAGCTGCCCATGCCTGGGATAGTTGTGATACTGCGGACACAGCCGAACAACCAGGAGAGGTCCCGAATCGTCACGGCTGCTGATGGCGGATACGCGTTTCCAGAGCTTGACCCTGGCGGGTACTCGGTGTCCATAGAGGATCCGCCGGGTTGGCGGTGCTCGCATCCCCCCGGCGGCGTGTGGGCCTTTCCCCTAGAGGCCGGCGAGCGCCTAGGAGGGTTGGATTTTGGTTTCTATGCTATGCCTACGGCTACGACGGAGCCAACTCGGACGGCAACACCACTCCAGACCGTTACGGCCGTTGCCTCGCCCACAGCCACTGTGCAGGGCACTGCCACTACACCAACAAATCCGACTTCTACATCCACTCTGACGGCTACGCCCAGCGCAACTGTACTTGGAGACAGCACTGCTACCGCTACCCCATCTGTGTCGCCTGACGCTTCCGCAACGGCGACCGTTCAGGTAAGCCTCACTCCCAGTGCGACGATAGGCCCGTCGCCAACGGCTACCGCCACACCCTCGGGTACGCTTGCCGATCCGCTAGTCCTGCGCTGCCAGCAGACCTACGACGGAGATACGACCGGTCGGCCGGCGGTAATCTCTGCATATGGAAGTTGTGCTAGTGGCTTGTTTGGACCGGAGGTCGTGCATGCTTTAGATGTCGCCTACCCGCTAAGCTACCTCAGCATCGAGCTGAATACTTCCGCAGATCTGGCGCTTTTCATACTTACTGCACCGAGCGCCAACAATTGTATGGCCTACAGCTTTGGCAACATCGGCCTCACGAGCCTCCAACCTGGCAGGTACTATGTGGTAGTTGATGGCTTTGGTCAGGGAGCTTACACGCTCAGACTGCAGTGCGACCCGCCACCGCCCAGCACGCCAACACCCACACCGACTGTGATACCAACCGCTACACAGGGACCGACCCCTACGATGACCGTCACGCGTCCGGCGCAAGGCCCGCATTCACTGTATATGCCGATTATGAGCAAGCCACGCTTGCAGTATCTCGTAGATTGTGGCTCTGAATCGGATCATGTGGATGCTTTGGGGCGGCGTTGGTCGGCTGATCGTCAGTACGTGGCGGGGAGCTGGGGACACGTGGGCAACCCGCTTGTCTGGTCGACGCATGATGCGATTGAGGGGACGCTCGATGACGCACTGTACCAGACCCAACGCTATGGCAATGGGGGGTCGTTCGGCTATCGCTTTGACGTCCCGAATGGTGAGTATGAAGTGCGCCTGCGCTTTGCCGAGATCTACGCGCAGGTGGATGCTCCGCGCAAACGTGTCTTCGATGTACACCTTGAAGGGGTGCTGGTTCTCGACAATCTGGATGTGTTCGCACAAGCGGGTGGCAACTTCCGTGCTCTTGAGAAGCTGCAAACCGTGCGCGTTGTCGACGGCCAACTCAACGTCACCTTCGTGCGCGATTGGGCACAAGGCGTGGACAATCCCATCATCAGCGCACTGGACGTGGTGAGGGTGTCCGACTAACTCATCCTTAGTATGAGGTCCTAGGGCGAAAGCTTAATGCCCACCAGGGTGTAGTCGTCATACGGAGGCTGGTTCCCGACAAAGCCCGACATGGCTTCCTGGATCGCTGCGACGAGTTCCTGACAGGTCTTGTGGCCATTTGTTTCGATCGTCCGAAGCAGACGGGTCTCGCCAAACTCCTCGCCGTCGGCGTTGATGGGCTCTGTGACCCCATCAGTGTACAGTAGCAGGATGTCGTGTGGCTGCAGCGTTATTGTACGCTCCTCCAGCACGATGTCCTCGACAACCCCTAGAACCATGCCTTTGGCAGATAGCAGAGTCCGCCGCGGATCGTCTAGCGATTCTGCTCCGTGCGAATCGTCTGGGGAAAGCGCTCCTGTCTGCCAGAGTATGGGTGGGTTGTGGCCTGCGTTGGCATACACCAGCTGCCCTGTCTCCCAGTCCAGCACTCCATAGAACAAGGTCACAAACATTCCGCTGCGACCTTCGTTCACCATGAGGTCATTGGCTCGCTGTAGTGCAGATGCTGGTGAGCGGATGTCCCGCGCACAGGTACGAACCAGGGTTCTTGCCAGATTCATGTAAAGAGCTGCTGGCACGCCCTTATCCGATACATCACCGATGACGATGCCCATGTGGCGCGCGTCAAGGGGTATAAAGTCGTAGAAATCCCCCCCCACCTCGCGGGCTGCACGCCAGTCGGCACAGACCTCCCATCCCGGTCGCGAGGGGCAGGACTCGGGGAGCAAGCTGCGCTGAATCTGGCGCGCCACCTGCAGTTCCTGAGCCGTTCGCTCCATTTCAAGTTCTGCAATGCGCAAGAGCTGGCGCTGTCTGGCCTGGACTTCATGCAGCGCCCTGGCTGCCTGGTTTAGATAGCCTAGCAGTTGTAGCTCAGATTCGCGCGGGGTCTGGTGGCCCGGATTCTGCGCGTTGCTGCAGAACGCGGCGACGCCGATGGGCTTGGAGCCAGCCACCAACAGAGGCATTGCCCGCTTGACAACGCCCAACGTTTCCGCTCCGCGCAAGGGATTCATCTGTCGAAATGCCCTCGCTTCGAGCACGTCTGCTCCGATCTGGATCTCGGCATTCAGCGTTGTACCATCGGCCGAAGGCTCGCGCGCTGCCAACCTCAGGACGTCGAGTCCTGGGACTGCATGCCAGATCTGGACGTCCTCGGCTGCAAACGCAATCGATAGGCCTCGGGCGAGATAGTGGGCTGCGTGCCGCACATTTTCAGATGCGTACATAGAGTTGATTGTGGCGGCGATCAGATCGGGGCGGTACTGCTGGTTCCCCACAACAACGCTCTGCTGGAGATAGTCGATGGCCAGGTCCCATCGGCCGCTGATGGACAAAAGGTGGCCAACGCGGCCCGTATCAAAGTAGCTGGCCAAATACTGCCGGTAAATGCTATTCCGCACCTCGTAGGCGTTGTCACCCACTTTGCGAACCACGCCCGTGAGGTAGAGTGGATCCAGATCGGGCGAAAGCGGCAAGGGCAGGCTTCGGATGGGTACCTGGTCCTGCTGCAGCAGAAGGAGTGTGCAGCGAAGGAGGTCTGGGTCATCCTCGATCAAGCCAATGGCTTCCTGTAAAGGCGCGTAATGACAAGCCTCGTGACGGACGAACTCTAGCACTGCGTGCTTGACCGTGTTGGCGGTTAATTGCCCAACTGCAGACTGGCCCGCAACCTGGACGCAGCGCTCGCAGAGCCACGCCAGCAACGCCGGGTCTCCCTGGCCCGCCAAGAGCAGGCATCTGCGGGCTGCAGGGGAGATGCTGGTCTTGTAGGACAGCAAGTACTGTGCAGCGAGAGCCTCGCTCTCGGTTTCGCTCAACTCCCCAACTAGCACTCGCTCTGCGATTCCGCGTAGAGGTGATGACTCGCCAACTGTTCGTTTGGCCAAGCTAAGTGCCCCAGATATAACTGCCACCAGCCGGTTGCCGCTGTCCTGTTGATCCATATAGGCAGCCCGTAGGGACGTGAGCAGCGCTTGTATCAGGTCGGTGGGCAGGGCCTCGAGATGCTCTATGGTGAGCACGAGGTCTCGGCCGTGCTGCTCAATGCACTGCAGGAGAAAGGCGCGAAAGGTGACACTGCTATCGGCATGTGGCGAATACTGAGGGCATGCTTCAGTGCGCAGGTGAATGTCATGGATAATCAGGGCTGCAAGGTTGGAAAAGAATCTGGCTTGCGTTGGGGCATCGACCTGGCGGAGGTTAACGTCCACGCACAACCAGGAAGGCTCGGCGTCAAGAGCCTGGCGCACTGCCTGCAGCATCTCGCTCTTTCCAGAGAATCGTGGACCGATCAGCGCACAAAATGTACCATTACGCACATGTTGCAGAACCTCGGATGCTGCGTCACGATAGCGCTGCGAGATGCGTAGGAGTCGGTAGGGGACAGCAGCATGCGTCATAGGCCCTCTTCCTTCAGTTTGCCAAGCAGGTACTCCAGGTCGTAGGTCTGGCGCAGGACCTTGGCAAAAACAGGAGATGTGAAGGAAAGCTCCTTGTTGCTGCGCTGAAGGATGCCAGCCAGGGTGAGGACATCGCAGGCGGCGCTTATCTCGTTCTGGGAGAGTGGGAGGGCGCGTTTTCGCAGGGCCGCATCGATCTGGGCTAGCGAGAAACTGGCCAGTTGACGATCCGAGAATTCGCCCAGCAGCGCATAGACCACGGCCTTGTCACGATTCTCGGTGTTCTCCATGAATGAGCTCAACAGATGGCCCTTGAAACCCTCGTCCATGTATACATCGATCAAGTCATCCGGCCCAAGCTCCCTCTTGCCAGTCTGGTCCAGACGCTTGAGCAGGATCATACAATAGTACTGGATCAAGTTCGGATGTCCCGCGGTCTCCTCGTAGATACGCGTTACCAGTGCTTCGCGGTTGTTCAGGTGCACGCGCAGGTTCTCTAGCGGGATGACAATAAGGTCATATGCCTGCTGTCGACTGAACTCGTTGAGCCGGATCTCCTGTGCAAAGTTGTAGAAGGGTGAATTGAGCAGATGCTGCTCTTGCATGGCTTCTCGGAAACCGGCAATGATGTACTGGCAAGCACCCTTGTTGGCGGACGACCGCAGCATGCGAAACAACTCCCAACTGCCGCGCTGCATAATTACCAGGTTGTCGATCTCATCCAGCAAGAACACCAACCGTTTTTGGTACTTTCTCCCCATGCGCTCCAAAAAGTCCGGGAACCAGAAAACATACTTCTGCATGTGGATCCTCGGCAACTCTTTGGGGTTGAGCTTGCGGACTACTTCGCGAATATAGTCGTCCTCACTCAGCAGGTCGCTGCAATCCAGGTAGATGATGTGCGGCGCGTCCTCGCCCTCTTTCAGGATGCGCTCGACCTCACGCAACAGCGATGTCTTGCCGATGCGACGGATCCCCAGCACGACATGGTTGGTATCGGGGTTGGACAGGATCTTTGATTTCTCGTATTCTCGTCCAAAGAAACGAGGCCCCATCACGGGGGCTCTCGTCTCGTAAGGGGCCAGATTGGAGATCGGCACCTGTGCTGAGATCAGGTCCAGAAGCTCTCCACTGGGCCGACGAGAGTGAACGATCCTGCGTTGCTCGGCTTCGCCCAGGATTACCAAGCTGTAGAGCGGGCTCTTGGTGTAGCGCAGGAGTGGCTGACTATCCCCCTCGAGAAGCACCAGGACTGTGCGACGCGCAAAAGCGCTGGCCCTTATCAGGTCAAGGAGGCTTTGAAGCAGACCCAGCGGTGACAGGTCAAGCATGTCGGAACGTTTGACCCAGATGGTCGGCGTCCTTTCCGACAGGCTGAGTTTCCATGAGGACAGGTCTACCAGGAACGTCTCAAAGCCTAGCGTCGTGGGTGCAACTCGTACAGCGTAACCCAGCTCCTCGTTGAGAAACTGCAGAAGATCGGGCCAGTCTTTGCTCATGTTTCTCCCGTCCTTCCCAGCCTCCGCTGGATCGCAATGAGAGTATAGTCGTCGAACTGCGGTTGTTCGCCCACAAACCTGGTGACCGCAGCGTACATGCCTTCCAGCAGCGACTGGGACGATTCGCCACGATGGGCGGCGACAACCCGTATCAGCCCCTCCTCGCCGAACTCTTCCCCATTCTCGTTGATTGGCTCAGTGACGCCGTCAGTGTACAGTATCAAGGTGTCTCCTGGAAAGACGTCCGTTTCCTGCTCCTCCAGCACCAGCCGTTCCATGACTCCCAGGACCATCCCCTTTGCCTTGAGCGAGATGATTGCGGCTTCGCTCGGCGTCGATGCCGGCAACGTGTGCGCACTCGCGGCAGATGGTGGTTCTTCAATGACTCTAGCAGCAGAACCTGATCGATGTCTGAATAGCAGGGGCGGGTTGTGTCCGGCGTTAGCGTAAACCAGATGGCCTGTCCGCCAGTTCAATATGCCGTAAAAGACCGTTACGAACATGTCGCTATGAGTCTGCGCCAGCATGAGCGAATTGACTCGCTTCAGCGCCTTTGCAGGACGCCGTATCTCAGAGGCGCTCACCCTCATCAGGGTCTTGCAGATACTCATGAACAGTGCTGCCGGCACGCCTTTGTCGGAGACATCGGCTACCACCAGGCCCAGGTGGTCACCATCGAGGGTGATAAAGTCGTAAAAGTCGCCACTCACGCTTCTTGCACTGTGCCAGTCCGCGCAGATATCCCAACCGGGCAGAGAGGGGCAGCTGTCTGGTAGGAAGCTCGTTTGAATGCGACGCGCGATACGTAGCTCCTCTGCCAGCCTCTCCTGATCAAGGCTAGCGGCCTGCAGGTGGGTGTTCTCAATCGCCACAGCAACCTGATGGGCGATGCCCTCGATCATTCTCAGATGGCGCTCGTTCAGATGATACGGCCGACCTGAGTACCCCACGCAGAGGACTCCCCAAGTCCGGGAGCCGCTAATCGATGGCTCCACGAGGACCGACTGCAGCTCAAGGGTACCCAGAAGATTGGAGGCGAGCATCTCTGCGCTGTGCTCGTCTTGCTGGCTAGGCTGGTCGCTTGTGAGGATGACACGCTCAATGCGGGTATGTGCACCTAACGGTATGGCCATTGCAGCCAGTCTCTGATTGGCTTCCTTACTCAACCCGTGAGCGGCCAGTGGGCGCAGGACCGGAGCTCCCTCTGGCCAGGCGAGGACGAGACAGGAATCTACCCCCAGCAGCAGCGTGGTCACTCGCACAACGACATTCAGGTTCTCGCCTAGCTCCCTTGATCCAGCGAGAGCCTGCGCGATCTGCAACAGTGCAGTGGATACCCATGCTTCTTCCTGTTGTGCTTCGTGCAAGCGCGCATTGGCCACAGCTGTCGCAATCTGGTCCGCGATCCCTGCCAGCATGACCTTCTTGTGCTCCGACAGCTGACCATGCAGCTCCCCGCCAGCAAGCAAGATCGCACCGTATAGTTCAGCTTGAGCACGGAGGGGCAGCAAGATGAGTGGATGGTAGTCCTCATCTTCTGCTACAGTGCCGCTCATCAGGTTCGCGAAGGGCGCCCCAGCTATAAGCACGGGTTCAGTCGTGGAGTGGAGTTCATCCAACACCGGAATCTGGCCAGATGGGACGCTTTGCGCCTCCATGAGGATCGGTTGGGTCGAGTTTTCGGTGTGCCCTGCGGCAAATGAGAATAGAGCAGCCTCGCGCCGCCACAAGAGAATGCTACAACGATCGATCCCTGTGAGAATGGGAGTGATACGCGCCGCGGTATCCAAAATCTCCTGCAGCTGCCCGAGGTTGCTCACCGCATCGGCTACCTGCAATAAAGCGGTGGATGCCCAGGCTTCTTGCTCTCTGCTGGTGTTCAAACGTGCGTTTTCCAGCGCTGCCGCGACGTGTGGAGCGAGTTGCTCTAGCAGTAGCAGATCCTCCCTTGAGAAGGCTGCGGTTTGCGGGCTATACAAGTCCAGCACGCCCACGACTTGCTCGTTGACCTTCAGCGGGATGGCCAGCTCTGAGCCTGCACAGTTCTCGATGCCCAGGGCATGGCAACGCCTATCCTGACTGAGATCGTCAACCAGGATCGGCCGCGCAGACTCAGCGGCCCAGGCAGCCAGCGCTCCACGCCCGTCCCCTTGGGTGCCTTCGGGGGCAGCGCCCGTACCCGCGCAATGGTGCAGCGGTGCCGAGAGAGCCTCCATCAAGTAGAGGCCGACGTCTTCATAGCCTAGTTCAGCCTCGATAATCTGGACTGCACGACGCGACAGCTCTTCGCAGTCGACCGTTGAGCCGAGACGCTCGGTGATTCTGCAAATTGAGCTCAGTTGTGCGAGGTGGTGCTCGCGGGATTGCTGTCGCATGGCCTGGATGGTGGTTGCAACCGATTGGTTGACAAGCGCCAAGAGCGTCTTGACCTGGTCCTTTTCAAAAGCATTAGCTAGCGGGCTGTGCGCAGTGAGGATACCTATCAAGTTGGCACCCGCGATTAGTGGCACGATCATGAGCGAGCCGGGGTCTGCGTACGCGCCTCGTATTTCGGCCGGCCGCTGCGAAGGCGCCAAGTTGCTGCTAAAGAAAGGCTGACGTTGCGATGCCATCCAGTTGAAGGCAGGACTCGGACGCGGCGGGTGATAACTCTGCTGCTGCCCTGAATCACGCATAGCAACGAGCTCAACCCGGTCTTGCTTTGGATACACCAGCTCCAGTGTCATCTCTGGAACCGATACGCAGCGTCGACTGTAGGTCAGGAGTAAGTCACTGATGTCCGCAACACTCTGGTTGGAGGCTGCCAGGGCATGCGCGAACTCGCTCAGCAGGTCCAACTGGCGGTCCTGTCTCTTTGCCAGGGCTCTTGCCCTGCGTAGCCACGACGACAGCGCCAGCAGCGCCGTGAGCATCAATAGCAGAGCGGCAAAGACGTGGGGGCTCATCGCTAGGAAAGTCGGCATCGAAGCCCAATATGGCCAGAACAGAAGCACCCGAGCACAGCTTTACGCTCCATCGTGAACACGGTGCTCGACACGAAGCATGTCAGTCGCGGAGTGCTGCCGTCCTGCATTCCTGATTGCCTATCGGGCTGGAAGCAGCCCTAATGGGCGATGCTCTCGCACCCGGCCGTTTTCGCCCAGGAATAGAAGCCACATGCGTGAGCTTGCATAGAGCTACCACACAATGAGGTCGGTTTATAGCTGATGGCTGGCTCAATGATCGGCATCGCGTGCTGCCCCGTCCTGCATTGTCAGAAGTGCTTGGGTAGCCTCATCTTCTACGGGATAAGTCTCCAAAACGGTTCCAAGACCCGTGATCTCCAGCACTTGTTTGCTTCGGTCATTCAGGCAGCACATGATCAAGTCTCCCTGGGAGGTCCGCAGCGCTTGCGCATGGGTGATGATGACACGCAGACCGCTGCTGCCAATGTAGCTTGTCCGGTCGAGGTTGAGCACCAGGCGTCGGTAGCCCTGATGCTGCAACTGGGTCAGAAGACGATCCAGCTCGGGCGCTAGCAGTGCATCAAGCCGACCACTCGGGGCGACTACGATAACATCAGGAGACAGGGGAGAGGGATGGCTTTCCACTGCGAATCCTCTTTTTCATGGTCAACTTGTTGCCAGCGACAGGATCGAATCTGAACTGTACAGAATCCATCAGCCTCTCCATCAGGTAGAGGCCCAGAGCCTCGTCGCCGCGCTTGTCAAGCGGAGCGCTGATGTCGGGGCGGCGAATGCTATCAGGATCAAACGGCTTGCCGTGATCGCAAATGGTGACCACCATGCTATCGCCGCTACGATAGCATGAGACACAGAGGATTCCGTCCATTCTCCCTTCATAAGCATGTTCGATCACGTTGGCACAAGCCTCGTCCACAGCCATCTGCAGTGCGAACGCAACATCCTCCTCGAGGTGCAGGCTTTCAGTGGCGGCCGTCAGGAACTCCCTGATCGCCGTCAAGTTCTTCATGTCACTGCGAACGCAGAGACTTCTCTTTGAAGTCATGCAGTGTCCTCGTAGATACTGGGCGGATAGCCAAGAGTGCCTATGGCCCGGTCATCAACTCACTTGACTGGTCGCCATAGTCCCAGCAATGCTATCCGTGCGGGATCGTGCGTAAGCTGGCGTCGTAGGAGCGCCTCCAAAACGAAGCCGCCGCGACAACTTGGCGGCGGGTTGCTTGGTACGAGCGACTCGACGCGAATAGCTAGAAATTGCCTACTGCATCTACCGTATTGTCGTAGATCTTGAAAAGAGGCGTGAGCCCTGCCAGATCAAGAATGCTGGCGATGCGAGGTGGAACATTGCATAACCGCAGGTCCCCGCGATTCCATCGTCTCGTGTGCTTGAGGGTACTGATAAGCGCGCGGAGTCCGCGGCTGCTGATATACTCCAGATTCTGCATGTCCACAAGGATCCGAAAGTGCTCTGACTCCAGGGCTTCGTTGAATGTCGACTCGAGTTCAGCAGCAGAATTGCTGTCAATTCGGCCACTCAGCTCTACCAGATCGACACGCCGCAACTGCCTGACGTGGATGCCCATAGCGCCCTCCTTCGCATTTCGTGCCGATGATCTGCTAGCAATTATATCACGGAGCCAGCCAAACCACCAGTTAAGATGCTCTGCTAGCCTGTGTGGTGCCGCTCTCCGCTGCGATGGGCGGCAGGGTGGCTCGGACCAGCAGGCCCATGCAGAGCCAAAACAAAGCTACCGCGTGTTGAAAATTCAGATTGAAGAAGTAATGGTCGACGAGGCCGCTGACGAGCGCACCGACGAGGGCAGCAAGCAGGCCCAAGACCACTGCCTCCTGGCGTTCGTCGTGTCGTTGCGAAAGCCCCCTCAGCGCCTGTTGGATCGCCAACCAGCAAATGATCAGAAATAGGGTCAGGCCCAGCAGCCCCATCTCTTCGGCAATCAGCAAGTATACATTCGACACTCCGAGGTAGGTGTCGATATCGGGTGCCCCG
This sequence comes from Anaerolineales bacterium UBA6131, assembly GCA_002435875.1. Classification (GTDB taxonomy): domain Bacteria; phylum Chloroflexota; class Anaerolineae; order UBA2200; family UBA2200; genus UBA6131. Next base: position 1,005 of record DIVN01000244.1, on the reverse strand, counting down.
GCAAAGCCGACCCCGAGAAGGGGATACCTTGAGATAAGGATCAAGGCATCCTTGTATTCGCCAAAGCGCATCTGTGTGGCCAGGTCCTGACCACGCAAGCCCTCTAGAAAATGCTGTACATACCACTGGGTCTGTGGAAGCAGCAACACCAAGCCACCACCCAGCATTGCTACCAGCAGGAGTCGGCGATAGCGCAGCAATGCCAGCACCCCCAAGGCTGCCGCGAGACCTACCATGGCACCCCGTGAATAGGTGAGTAACATGCAGAGGACGATTGCTGTGAGGAGAGGCGCTACTAGCCAGTTGATGCGGCTTCGGGAGGGCTTCCGAAGCCATGNNGATGGTGATACCTGCCACTATGACCAGGAGCCCTCCCAGAACGTTGGGGTCGATGGACGTCGAGATGGCCCGGAGCGGCAGCTCGGCATTATCCTCCACGTATCGCAATACACCCTCCCCGGATGGATAGCGTAGGAAGGCAAGAGATGATAGGATGCGTATTGACAGGTTGGCAGGCAGAACGTACAGCACAATGCCCAACAACGCGGCGGCAGATCCAGTCAGAATCAGGGCCGACACGATCCACTCAAGATCGTCCCGCTTTCGCACCGTGTTGAGCACCAGGAAGAACAGCCAGATGTTGAGAATGAGCTCCACAAAATGGCGCAACAGATTTGTGGTAAGATTCCCGAAGGACAGGCCGACCACGAACGAGACGCAGGCAAGAACCATGAACACGAGCACGGGCGCCCCAAGCTGCGAGGTGACAAAGCCCCTCACCTTCTTCCGTGCCACCTGGAATAGCCAGGAAAAGAGCAGGATGACTAGAACCAGGTCGATGAAGGTGGGAGAGAATCCGACATTCGGTAGGGGGATGGCCGCAAATGGCAGGAGGCAGATCAGGCCAATCAGAGCAAGGTAGGTGATACGGATGCTCTGCAGCATCAGAATTCCCCCGATCGCTGCAGCGGCGAATAGTGTGGCGATCATGGGGCCCAGAACGAC
>DIVN01000173.1 GCA_002435875.1 Anaerolineales bacterium UBA6131 | reverse complement strand
GTAGAGTTCGGCTAGGTCGAGCCGGTCTCCAGCGCGCGCCGCGATCTCCGATGAAGTGGGCAGGAAAGGCTGTGACCGGCTCTGGCCGGTCATCTCCCGCCTGGAGAACCCGAGAAGATGGAGAACAGCCACCCGCCCCGCGAGCGATTCGGAGACACCCTTCATGAGATGGAAATGCTGCGAGCCGGTGAGCCAGAAGAGGTTAGGCTTGTTGGCGGAGTCGGCCTGCATCTTGATGTAGGGCAGCAGCTCCGGCGCATACTGGATCTCGTCGATCAGCAGAGGCGGCCGATACCTCTGGAAGAAGAGCGCGGGATCGCGCTTGGCGAGGTCGAGCACGAGCGGGTCGTCCAGCGTTACGTAGGTTCGCCCGGGCTCGCTCAGGTGGCGCAGGAATGTCGTCTTGCCGACCTGCCGCGCGCCCGTGACCAACAGGACGGGAAATCGACTTCCCGCCTCTTTCGCGAAACTCTCAAGTGTGCGTCGCAGATACATGCCAACACCAATTATGGGTCATAATGCAATGCTACTGCATGATACACGCCATCATGCCGCGCGTCAAGGTCGGTTCAGCGGGTAGTGGTGTACCCTTTGAGTGTGTAAATTGGTTTGGGAGTATCCTTTCGGTTGTATTGACCCACGTGCAGAAGCACGGAAAGGAGACTCCCGTTGGCGATAGTATCACTTGAGAGGATGTTCAAGCAACTGGAGGCATGGGGCCAGGACCCTGAGGACAGCCTGTTTGGCGACTTGTCCGGGGTCGTGGTTCGGAACCTCAAATGGGTTCTCGAAGAGAGTTTCGAGTGGGAGGCGCAGCACAGGACAGGCTGCCGGTTGCACGCTCGAGACTCGGAGAGAAATGACTACCGAAATGGCTACAGGACCCGAGACATTCTGACTCGCTTTGGCAGACTTGAGGATGTGAAAGTACCCCGGCTGCGGCGATCCGGGTTCATTCCATCGCTGCTGATTCCTGGCCGGCTTGCGCTACCGGAGGTGGAGGAACTGGTTGCCAAGTGCCTGCTGTGCGGTGCGAGCAGGCGGGAAGTAGTGGAGATGCTGACCCACGTATTAGGCTATCCACCCTGCGGATCTCTGATTGCAAGGGTTCAGTGTGAGCTGGATCGGCGGGCCGAGGAGTTCCGCCATCGGGAGCTTACCAAGGTCTACAGGTATCTGTTCATCGACGGGATCTACGTGACAATAAGAGACGGCAGGCTTGCAAAGGAGTGGGTGGTGCTGATCGCTGTCGCTATAGATGAGCATGGCTATAAGGAAGTCTTGGGCTACACCCGCTCCAAGAAAGAGAGCGCCACGGCCTACAGGCGGCTGCTCAACGATCTAGTTGAGCGCGGCTTGGACTCCAAAAAGCTTGATACGGTAACAAGTGACGACTCACCTGCCATAGCACTGGCGATCGATGACGTGTTCGGAGACGACGTGGACCACCAACTCTGCTGGGCCCATAGAATGAGCAGGCTTGCCGATGCTGTGGATCGAGAGGCACGCCCAGAATGCGTGGATGATCTGAGAAAAGTCTACCAAGCACACAGCAGACATGACGCACTCAAAGCCTATAGAGTATGGGCCACGAAGTGGGCACGACAATGTCCCGGGTTCGCTTCTGAACTCGACAAAGACCTGGGAAAGCTGCTGACGTTCTTCTCCCGCCAGCAAAAGCACTGGAGCTATATCAGAACCAACAACCCAATAGAGAGCCTTAACGCAGACATCCGCAGCCGCGTCTATGGCTGGGCTGGCTTTCAGAATCTCGAAAGCTGCCACCGGCTACTATACGGCCTGTTCTGGCAAAGAAACAACGACTGGAAGAAAACACCCAAACTTGATTTTACACACTAGAGTTGACACGGCCTCAGCGGGTCACCTTCTCTGCCAGCCTCTCCGACGCAATCCCGGCAGCCTTCTTCCCCGACAGCAGCATCCCTCCGAAGATCGGGCCCATGCGGGGAGTGCCGAAGAATTGCGCGGATGCCATGCCGGTAACGATCAGGCCGGGGTAGACTTCCTTTGTCCCATTGATCACACCCTGCTCGCCGAGTTGGGCGTTCATGGTGTCCTCGCCCTTGAGGCTTATGATCCCGCGTCTGGCAAGGCAATTGGCAACTACGGCCTCGTGCCCCGTGCTGTCCATGACGACGCGGCTCGTGAACGTCAGTGGGTCCACGTGCAGATTTGCTATCTTGTAGGCCGTGTCGTTGGCTACAACCCCGGCGACCTCGCGCTGCGAGTTGAAGTAGACATCCTCGATGGAAAAGAGATTGAGCAGAGTGACGCCGCTCTGGACCGCCTTCTTGACCAGCGCCGCCGCAAGCAGCACCGATGGGACCACGAGGTAGCCGTCCTGCTCTGCGGCCGTCACATCGATCTCGTCGAGAATCTCCCCCACGCAGCGCTCCAGGACAACTCGATTGAACCCTTTCCCGCCGCCGGAAATGCCCCCGCCGGGCGTCATCCGCTTCTCCATTATCACGACTTTCGCGCCCTGCTCTGCGAGAGTGTAGCCCGCCACCAGTCCGCTCGGCCCGCCGCCGACGATGATCACGTCCGATTCGATGGATGATTCGAGCATGTCGAAGTAGTCCCGCATAATCAGCCGGGTTACTTCGGTGTCTGAGATGTGTCCTATCATGATGGTGTCCCCTGAGTTTATCGCTGGGGGAACGGGCGAGGCATTGCGTGGGGAGATTGGAGCCATCGGCTCTTCCGCATTTCCTACGCCGGTACTAACCGGATCAGGTTCAAAGGGATGAAGCGACCCAAATCGCCTCTCTCAGCTGCCTAACCAGCACCCCTAGCGGTGTCTGATGTATTATAGTTGTCGAGTCCCGGCGTGTAAAGAGCGCCCATCATCATTTCGACTGGAGGAGTGTTGGCTGAGTGCAAAAATGGCGGCGGCGGCGACTATTCATCATGGTGCTCATGGTACTTCTAGCGGCGGCGCTTGCGCTGCTTCGGGGCCAGAACACTCGGACTATGGTAGTGCGCAAGTTTGAAGGGCGGCGCACGCTGGAACAGCGGCTTACGCAGTATGGCCCGGCGGCAAGGGCCCGGCTGAAGCGGGATTTCGCTCGCGCCGGAGCAGATTACCCTCCGAAGAAGCTCACGCTTGTCGGGCTGAAGCAGGAGAGGGAGCTTCAGGTCTATGCGGCGGGCGACGATGGCGATTGGCGGTTTGTGAAGTCGTATCCCATACTTGGCGCGAGTGGCGAGCTTGGTCCCAAGCTCAAGTACGGCGACTGCCAGGTGCCTGAGGGCATCTATCGGGTCGTGTTCCTGAATCCCAACAGCAGCTATCACTTGTCGCTTCGCCTGAACTACCCCAACGCATTCGACCGCGCGATGGCGAAGCGGGACGGCCGGACCGAACTGGGCGGGGACATAATGATCCACGGCAGCGACGTGTCGATCGGCTGCCTTGCGATGGGAGATGAGGCGTCGGAGGACCTTTTCGTGCTGGGTTACGACACGCGCATAGTGAACATGCGGGTGATCTTGAGCCCGGTTGACTTCCGGGCGCGCAGGCTGCCGCGCGAGATGCCGGATGTGCCCGCGTGGACCGACGATCTCTACGGCCGGATGGCGAGCAGACTGGCCGAGTTGCCGCCGGCCGGAGACGCAAGATGATTCCCGACTGGCTGGTCGCGCTGATCACGTTCCCGGGGATAGTTGTGCACGAGCTTGCGCATCTGTTCTTCTGCAAGCTGCTCCGCGTGCGTGTCCTGAAGGTCTGCCTGTTCAGACTTGGCGACCCCGCGGGCTATGTGATACACGAGAAGCCGGACAGCGTCTACCAGAGCCTGCTGATATCCGTTGGCCCGTTCCTTTTTAATACCATAGCCGGGGCGCTGATGGGTGCGCTTGGACAGGGTCTTGTGTTTTTGCCCGAGGCCAGGGGCCACGTAAGCTATGTGCTGATCTGGCTGGGGGTATCGATTGCCATGCACGCGTTTCCGAGCACGGGAGACGCGAAGGCAATGTGGCAGGCCATGTGGTCGAATGGCTCTTCCGCGCCGGCAAAACTGATCGGCACACCGCTGTTGATCCTCATATATGCGGGCGCGCTCGGCTCGATATTCTGGATGGACGCGATATATGGTATCTCCGTGGCTATGCTGCTGCCGAAACTACTGATCAACCTGCCGGCCTGATCAGAGCTTGACCCTGCAGCACGCCTGCTTGCCGGCGTCGAATGCCTTGAGGTTGAACTCCAGATACTGGGGCTTGACCATGTCGGCAATGGCCTGTTTCCAGATGGCGTCGGCGATATCGAAATGATTCGACATTGCGCCGATCATCACAACGTTCACGACGCGCGTATTGCCAAGCTCGCGGGCTATATCCAGCGCGGGGATTAGCTCGAGCTTGGGGAACGTTTTTGCCAGCGTGCCGTCCAGGTCCTCCGGCCAACTGGCCTGGCCGCTGGAGACTGTTACCGGCCTGATCTCCTGGTCGTTGACCAGTACGACGCCGCTCGCCGAGATGAAGTGCGCGAACCGAAGCGCTTCAAGCTTTTCGAAGCTGACGAGTATATCGGTCTCGCCAACGGCGATCAGCGGCGAGTAGACCTTCTCGCCCACCCGCACTTGGCTCACGACGCTTCCGCCGCGCTGGGCCATGCCGTG
>DIVN01000206.1:1435-3869 GCA_002435875.1 Anaerolineales bacterium UBA6131 | reverse complement strand
GCGGGTTCGAATCCCGTCTTCCGCTTTCATTCAGAATGCTGGTTTTGACGAACCAGCATTCTGTGTGTTCTCTGGGTAGTGAACCGCACTGCCGCACTTGCCCTGCACCACATCCCGTGAAATGAGGAACAACTCTTGGACGTCACCGCGCAGAAAACTGGAGATTGTCAGTACGTACTGAATCTGGTCGTAGCTAATGAGCAGATTGAGAAGCCGCTGCTTCAAGCAGCACAGCGTCTGAACAGAAGGCGACCTCTTCCTGGCTATCGCCCTGGCAAAGCGCCCTATGCTCTTGTGGAACGCATGTTCGGCAAGGAGCGCATCTACGATGAGATGTTGGGCGACATCGGCGATGAGCTATATCGATCAGCGCTCGAGAAGAGCGAGCTCAAGCCATTTGCCCAGGCAGGTTTCGACATCGTGCAGCTGGAGCCCCTTACCATCAAGATTACTGTTCCGACAGAACCTGTGGTCAACCTGGGGAGCTACGGGGACATTCAAGTGCAGGTTGAGACAGTCACAGTGGGCGAAGAAGAGATCGATGGACTGCTTTCCGAGATCCAGCAGCAGCACGCTCTCTGGGTGCCGGCTGAGCGCCCCATCAAGATGGGAGATCAGGTCCAGCTCAATGCGCATGGGACGTCCCCGGGCCGCGATGATATTGAGCAGCGGGATCTTGTGCTGGAGGTAACGGAGGGACTTCAGCCTACCGAGTTCCGCGAGGCCCTCCTTGGCATGAAACAGGGTGAGACCAAGGAATTTGATATCGCCTACCCGAGCGATTTTCGAGATGCAGATCTGGCAGGTCGAACCGTGCATTTTCAGGCTACGGTCAACTCTATTAAGGAGAAGGAGTTGCCGGCGATCGATGACGCCTTGGCCCAGAGCGCCAGCTCATTTGAGCGTCTGGATCTTCTCCGTGAGGATCTCCGGTCCAAGATCCTGGGACGCAAGCAAGCGGCGGCCCGCGAAACCGCCGTCGACAAGGCTCTAGATGCTCTCGTCGCGCTATCCACGATTGAGTACCCCGCCGTGGCTGTCGAGCATGAGCTGGCAGACATGTTGGCGACACTTGAGAACCGTTTGACACAGCAAGGATTCACTCTGGATGGCTATCTGCGCTCGTCAGGCAAGACCCACGAGCAGTTGCGCGACGAGACCCGTCCACAGGCCGAGAAACGACTCCAACGCTCTCTCGCCATGCTCCAATTCGCGCAGGTCGAGGGCATCAGTGTGGAAAAGGCAGAAATTGACCACGAGATTGACCGCATGCTGCAGTCATTTGGAGACAAGACCGAGGCGATCAGGTCGGCCCTCACCCAGCCTGACGTGCTCAGGAGCATAAGTTCGGACCTGCTGAACCGCAAGATTCTCGATCAGCTGTTGGCAATCGCAACCGGTGCAGCGCAGCCGCGCTCGGCGAACTCGACCGCCTCCGATGCCGCATCGACGAATGCGGAAACCAGGCAGCCCCCCAGTAGTGGTGAGTGAGGAATCGAAGGAGACCACGATGACATTTTCTAGAAAGCCCCGCGGCTTGCCGCCTGCCCTGGACACTCTGATCCCCATGGTCGTGGAGACAACGGGACGAGGGGAGCGAGGCTATGATATCTTTTCGCTACTGCTCAGACAGCGGATCGTCTTTCTGGGCACCCCCATCGACGACGCGGTCGCCAATCTAGTGGTAGCTGAGTTGCTCTTTCTTGACCACGAGGATGCAGAAAAGGATGTGTCGCTCTACATCAACTCGCCTGGCGGATCTATCAGTGCTGGGCTGGCCATCTACGACACCATTCAGCTCATTCACGCGCCGGTATCCACCATTGCTGTGGGCATGACGGCAAGCATGGGCACGATTCTGCTCTGTTCTGGTACCAAGGGCCGACGCTATGCCCTGCCGAACGCCACCATCCATATCCATCAGCCATGGGGCGGGGTACAGGGCCAGGCAGTTGATATCGAAATCGAGGCACGGCGCATCCTGCGCGAGAGAGACCGCCTCAACCGCATCCTGGCCGAGCGCACCGGCCAACCCATGGAGCGCATCGTTCAGGACACCGACCGCAACTACTGGATGACGGCAGCAGAGGCCGTACAGTACGGCCTGGTGGACGAGGTGCTGAGCAGGCCCGAATCCAAGCAATGAAAGCAAGCAAGGAACATTCAGTCAGGCGGTGCTCATTCTGCGGGCGATCGCCGAGCGAGGCCAGCCAGCTGATTGAGGGGCCCGGCGGAATCCTGATCTGCGATGAGTGTGTGCAAGTCTGCCAGGAGATCCTTGATCAGGAGAGTGAGCGGCAGACCAACAACGGTACGGTCAGCCATGTTCAGAACCGGCCTCCTGCCGAGATCAATGCACTTCTTGACGAGTATGTCGTCGGGCAGACGCGCGCAAAGAAGTGCCTTAGTGTGGCCGTCTACAACCACTACAAGC
>DIVN01000206.1:0-1338 GCA_002435875.1 Anaerolineales bacterium UBA6131 | reverse complement strand
TGTGGGCGAGGACGTGGAGAACATTCTCCTGCGCCTGATTCAGGCAGCAGGCGGCGATCTCAAACGCGCTGCCCGGGGCATCGTTTACATTGATGAGATTGACAAGATCGCCCGCAAGTGCGGCGACAACCCATCTATCACGCGGGATGTTTCTGGTGAAGGCGTCCAGCAAGGCTTGCTCAAGATTCTCGAGGGTACTGTCGCCAATGTGCCGCCTCAGGGGGGCAGAAAGCACCCCCATCAAGAGTTCATTCAATTGGACACAACGAACATTCTGTTCATTTGTGGTGGCGCCTTCGAGGGTCTGGAAAAGATCATTGCCGACCGAATCGGGAGCGCCAATATGGGATTTGGTCATCGCAGCCCGAAGACAGACTGGGCCCGAGACCGTGCCGCTTTGCTGGTGCAGGTAACGTCAGAAGATCTGCTGCGCTACGGATTGATACCCGAGTTTGTCGGCCGGCTCCCCCTAATCGCGGCCGTAGAACCGCTGGATGAGGAGCGTCTGGTGCAGATCTTGACTCAGCCGAAAAACGCGCTGGTCAAGCAGTTCACCAAGCTTCTTGCTCTCGACGACGTCGAGTTGGTCTTTACCGAGAACGCATTGCGCGAGACAGCGCGCGAGGCTTTGCGTACACGGATGGGCGCTCGCGGATTGCGCGCGATTATTGAAGAGACTTTGCTGGACACCATGTTCCAGATCCCATCGAATCGGGCCACCCGCAGGGTCGTCATCGACGCACAGGAGATTCAGAACCGCCGAAGCCTCGCTGACGAAGACGTGCCCGCAGTGGACCCGGACGCTGGCCATGGCAGCCTGTTGGCAGCATAGGAGCACAGTCATGACAAGCAGCGCAGAGATCCGCAGGACTTTCCTTGACTACTTTGCCGCTCAAGGCCATACGGTTGTGCCAAGCTCCTCGCTTCTGCCAGGAAATGACCCAACCTTGCTTTTCACCAACGCGGGCATGGTACAGTTCAAGGATGTGTTTCTCGGAACCGAGAAGCGGAGCTACACACGCGCTGCTACCGCGCAAAAGTGCATGCGAGTCAGCGGCAAGCACAATGATCTCGAGAATGTCGGCCCGTCTACACGGCATCACACTTTCTTTGAGATGCTCGGCAACTTTTCGTTTGGCGATTACTTCAAGCGCGAGGCTATAGCTTTCGCCTGGGAATTCCTGACACAGAAGATGATGCTGGACCCCAGTCGTCTCCACCCCACGGTCTACCTTGAGGACGACGAAGCTGCCGATCTGTGGCCGCAGGTGACAGGATTGCCGCCAGAGCGGATCACACGCCTGGGAAAGAAAGACAACTTCTGGTCCATGGGCGACA
>DIVN01000228.1 GCA_002435875.1 Anaerolineales bacterium UBA6131 | reverse complement strand
TGCCGTAGCTCTTGCTCATCTTGCGACCGTCTGTGCCGGGAAGCAGTGGCCACAAGAAGACGGCCTGTGGAGGCAAGCCCAGGCTCTCCTGCAGTCCGCGCCCGCACAGAATGTTGAACTTTTGGTCAGTTCCTCCGAACTCAACGTCGGCCCCGATGGCAACAGAGTCATAGGCCTGCAGGGTGGGGTACAGAAGCTCCATCAGTGAAAGCGGACGACCCTCGTCCCAGCGTTTACGGAAGGTCTCGTGAGCCATCATCTGCGCCATGGTAAAGCGGCTAGTCAGATTGAAGACGTCGGTCAGTGCGAACTTGCCGAACCACTCGCTCTGCCAACGCACCTCTGTACGAGAGCGATCTACCAGCAATGAGAACTGCTGCATGTATGTTTCCGCGTTGCGCTGGACTTCTTCGGCGCTGAGCATGGTCCGGCTCTCGTCACGGCCGCTAGGGTCGCCAATCTGTGCGGTCCAGTCGCCGACAATGAGTACGATTCGGTGCCCAAGCTCCTGGAATTGCCTTAGCTTCCGGAGCCCGACCGCATGGCCGACATGCAGGTTCGGTTTGCTTGGGTCGAGTCCGAGCTTGAGACACAGTCTGTCGCCCGAGCGCAGCCTTTTCTCGAGTTCGTCACGCGCAATCACCTCTGCAACGGTGCGATCGAATATGCGAGTTATTGGATCCATGCCTACCCTTTCCTCAACTACACTGTCCGTGTGGTTTGTCCGGATTGCTAAACGTCTGTCAGGCCTGCTCCGTCAGTTTTGTCGCAACCATTTTCCAATCCATCTGTGGGCACGGTGACGGGTTTTTGCTGCCGCAGGGTCAGCTCTTGGCTTGCCGTTGCACAATGGCCCGCGGCGTCTTGGCGGCGTGTACACTGCTTTTGAGGCCGCGCAACTGTGCACACGGAGAAAGGCCCAGAGTGCGTCGCCTCACCAACCCTCGTCAAGCAGGGCCTACCGCTCCAAGAAACACAACAACCCGGCAACGATGCCGACAGCGAGTCGATCCGGGCGATTCACCAGGATGTTCCGGTCCGCGGCCATAAAACCCAACTCGATGATCGCACCTGGCGTCTGCGGATTGATCTTGAGAAAGGCATAGTACCCATGCATGGCTGGGGTGATGCTCGATTCGTGGCGCGTAAGCTGCGTGACTCTCTCATACTCTTCATAGAGACATTGCACCAAAGCATCCTCAACCTCAGGAATCGCGCTAGCGGCTACGCGTGCTACCTTGAAGCCGGTGGCGTCAGGGACTTCACAAGAGTCGCTGTGTATGGAGAGAAAAGCGTCTGCGACATAGCCATCAATCCGGTCATCGTACTCCTCAAGTAGGTCGACAACGTAGCCTCTGCGCTCGAGTTCTGCTACGACTCGCAGCGCAACGGCTAGGTTGATATCGACCTCACGAAGACCGTCCGGGCATACCGCTCCGGGATCGTTTTGCGGTCCCGAGTGTCCTGCCAAGATACCCACGCGGCCTTTGCCATGAGTGGGCGATGGAGATAGGGTTGGCGCCACCGCTGGCGTCTGGCTTGCCCGCCTGGTCGGTTCTGCAATTGGCGGTAGCCGCGTTGCAGCCACCGTGGGCGTCTGTGCATTGTCAGGCAATGTCGTGGTGGTAGTCTGAAGCGATCTCACGATCAGCACCACCAACAAAGCAAGGATCGCTAGCAACACGAACTTAACCTGGCGGGCTAGGCAACCAATCCTCTCGCGTCGCAGGGCGCGCGACGATCTGCGTTGGTGAGACGGCGACATGCGGCATCCCTTCTGGTGTGCCGAATACTAGCGTGCTTTGTGAGATGCGTCAACCTACATTGAGCTTGGTTCAGCACCTCCGGCAGTGATGTCCATGCCGGCTATAGACACGAGTCAGGCAACTTGACAGCGGCCACCCGGGCTGTATAATGGCACCGCAAGCTATGATGAAGAGAGTAGGTGGGGTGATCTCGACAGAAAGAGAAGCCTGCGGGCTGAGAGCTTCTCCGAGAAGGCCTCGCTGAAGTTCACTTCGGAGCTGACAGCTGAAGCGGGTCCTGCTTTGCCTGTGAGTAGGCTGCTCCGCATGCCCCGCGTTACGGGGGCGACTGGTACGGTGCGCTGTGTAGTGCCTCGCGCCAGTATTGAGCGGACCCCCGCATGCTAGGGGTCAAGCAGGGTGGTACCACGGAGGATAGGCGGCTGCAACTTCGTCCCTGAAGTCGCAGCCGTTTTCGTTTGTTGTAGGGAGGAGAGCATGCTAGAGAAACTGCATCGCCTGGAGCAGGACGCTATTGAGGAGTTGCGTTTGGTCTTGACCAAGGAGGGCCTGGAGCCCTGGCGAGTCAAGTACCTTGGACGCAAAGGCGCGCTGACAGGCCTGTTGCGCGAGATCGGGAGCTTGCCTGCTGAACAGCGCCCGGCCCTTGGCCAGGAATCAAACCGGCTAAAGGCCGCGCTCGAGCAGGCCTATGCCATCCGTCTTGAGGCCTTTGCGGAGGAGGAGTTGCGACGTACGCAGCAGCAGGCTTTTGATGTGACGCTTCCGGGCAGGCCAGCGCTGCCGGGATCCCTCCACGTGAGCACTCAAATCCTGCGCGAGATCTACACCATTTTCGCGGGCATGGGTTTTCAGGTAGTGGAAACCCCCGAAGTAGAGACGGATACGACCAACTTCCAATTGCTCAACATCCCCCCATACCACCCAGCACGCGACATGTGGAGCACTTTCCATACTACGCAGACTGGTGTGTTGCTGCGCACTCATACTTCGCCCGGACAGATTCACGCAATGCGTCGTTACTGCCCTGAACCAATCCGCGTCATACTGCCGGGCAAGTGCTATCGGTACGAACAGGTCACCGCGCGGCATGAGCACATGTTCTATCAGGTAGAAGGTCTCGCCGTGGGGCGCCAGGTCACCATGGGCGATCTCAAGGGAGTGTTGGCGAGCTTCGCACGTCAGATGTTCGGTCCTGATCGCCGCGTTCGTTTCAGGGCTAGCTATTTCCCGTTCACGGAACCCAGTGCGGAGATGGACATCGACTGCGGTCTCTGCGAGGGGCAGGGGTGTCGTGTTTGCAAGGGCAGCGGTTGGCTTGAGATACTGGGAGCTGGAATGGTGCACCCGCAAGTCCTGCAAAATGGCGGCTACGACCCAGAGATCTACAGTGGCTTTGCCTTCGGAATGGGGTCAGAGCGAGTTGCAATGCTCAAGTACGGGATCGACGACATCCGACACTTTTTTGCCAATGACCTGCGCTTTCTGCAGCAGTTCGGCTGAGTTTCCAGCGATACCCAAATGCAGCGCTAGCTTGCTTTGACTCCTATGGAGGTAACCCAATGAGAGTTCCCCTGAGCTGGTTAAGGGAATACGTTGACATCGATATGCCGCTGAACGAACTGGCCGATCGGATGACCTATGCGGGACTGGAAGTCGAGTCGATCGAGAATGTCGGTGAGCATTGGGACCGGGACAAGATCGTTGTCGGCCAGATTGTTGAAGTGTGCAGACATCCAGATGCGGATCGCTTGACCATCGCCGTCGTTGACTCTGGCACCGGCACGCCAGAGGCGGTCGTCACAGGGGCGCCCAATATCCACGCGGGTGATCATGGACAAAAGGTCGTACTGGCACGCACGGGCGCAACGCTCGTGGATGGGCACTCTGCAGAGTTCCGCATGATCAAGCTCAAGCCTACCAAGATCAGGGGCGTCCTGTCCGCGGGCATGGTCTGTTCAGAGAAGGAACTTGGGCTCTCGGACGAGCATGAGGGCATTCTGCTCCTGGAGGACGACGCACCGGTGGGCACACCGCTGCAAGATTATCTGGGCGACACAATCCTGGACATCGACCTGACTCCGAATCTGGGACGGTGCCTGTCAATCATTGGCGTCGCGCGTGAGGTAGCAGCTCTCACGGGTGCGAAACTGCGCCTGAGTGAGCCGCGTATGCAGGGGACGGGGCCGTCGATCTCTGACCAGGTTCGCATCGAGATTGCTGATACCGACCTGTGCTCCAGATACACCGCTTCTCTTGTCCGAGGGGTTCAGATTGGCCCATCTCCTGCCTGGATGCAGCGTCGACTTCGAATGGCGGGGATGCGCCCTATCAACAACATTGTCGACGTAACCAATTATGTGATGCTCGAATGGGGTCAGCCGTTGCACGCTTTTGACTATGACAGCCTACGCGGCACCCCACCCGATGCTGTGCCAACCATTGTTGTGCGACGCGCGTTGCCTGGCGAGCGCATCACGACTTTGGACGGCGTAGAAAGGCAATTGGACCCGCAGGTGCTTCTGATTACCGACGGAGGCGGCCCGATTGGCATTGCCGGCGTCATGGGGGGGCGGGAAACTGAAATCAGCCAGGAAACCCGCAATGTCTTGCTCGAGTCGGCCAACTTTGACAACCTGAACAATCGTCGTACCTCTGAGATGCTCAAGCTGCCCAGCGAGGCCTCGCTTCGCTTTGGCCGTGGACTGCCTGCTGAGATGAGCATTCTCGCATTACAGAGGGCCAGTGATATGATGCGCGAGCTTGCTGGCGGGCAAATCGCGCAAGGGATTGTCGACAACTATCCGGTGCACCCTGCCGAGCGAGCCATCAGTCTGCGCGCAACTGAGGTGAAGCGTCTGCTCGGCATCGATATCAGTCGCGCACGTCTGACTGAAATCCTAGAGTCCCTGGGCTTCATCTGTGCTCCAGACGATGATCCCATGACCGTTCGGGTTACGGTGCCCTTCTTCCGTCAGGATGTAGAGATCATTCCAGATCTGATTGAGGAAGTGGCACGCGTCGTTGGCTATGACAAGATCCCGAACACGCTGATGAGCTCAGAGCTTCCTGCGCAGCGCAGAAACCTGTCTCTCGAGGGCGAGGAGCATGTTCGTGACGTGCTGGTTGCCTGTGGCCTGTCGGAGGTCATCACCTATTCTCTCACCAATCTGGACAGTGTGTCTCGTCTAGACCCTTCGCGAGGCCTTCCAGACCCATCTTCTTTTGTGCGCATCGCAAACCCATTGACATCTGACCGCGAGTACCTGCGTCAGACCCTGATGAACTCAATGCTTGAGGTAGTGCGCGCGAATCTGCGCTTTCTCGACCGGGTAATGACGTTCGAGGTGGCTCGGGTGTACTTGCCTCAAGCTGGCCAGGAGCTCCCTGACGAACCGCGACGGCTGTGCCTGGCAATGACTGGTCGAAGATATCCGTTGAGCTGGACCGCTGCAAACGAGGGCCTGCTGGACTACTATGACCTCAAGGGCGTGATCGAGACGTTGTGCCGCCGTCTGGGCGCTGCGAATGCCAGCTTTGAGCCGGCCGAGCATCCTGTCTACGAGAGGGGTCGTGCAGCGGCTTTGGTGATAGGCGGTGCCCGCGTCGGGCTACTTGGCGAAGTGCATTCGCAAGTGCGCGACGCCTTCGATCTGCCCGCACAGGCGGTCTGTCTTGCTGAATTGAGCATGGAGGGGTTGTTGGGCGCGACCCCGTCAGAGCGGCATTTTCAGCCCGTATCGCGTTTCCCTGCCACCTCTCGTGACCTTGCACTGGTTCTCGAAGAGCAGATCTCATCACAACGGGTGCACGATGTTATCACTGAGGCGGCTGGAAGGCTCTTGCAGAGCCTGGAGTTATTCGACATCTACCGGGGGCAGCCTGTCCCGGAGGGTCACAAGAGCCTGGCATTTCGCCTGACGTATCAGGACATGGAGCGTACTCTGACTGACGGCGAGATTGACCAGATTCAGGCGCGTGTTCGGCGTGACCTGGAGCGTGACTTGCACGCGCAGGTGCGGTCGTGAGTATCGCGACCTTATCCTGTTCCTCAGCACACAGTCGTTTGGGTTGCTGGATGTCTGTGTGCATCTTGCAGACGTTGGTGTCTAGGCGGGTAGGAAAAGAATCTTGTGCCTCGCCCTACTCTGACACCACCATCGGATGAGACTTTGAATCCCAAGTATCTGCAGACGCTCGAGTTCGACAAGATTGTGACCAGGCTGGCCGACTATGCCGCGTTTTCGGCGGGTAGAGAGCTGGCTCTGGCATTGTCTCCTTCCTCTGAAGTCGAGGAGGTTCTGACAAAACAGAAAGAGACAGCGGAGGCCAAAGCCCTGCTGTCCGTTCAGCCAGGGCTGAGCGTGGGCGGCGCACGCGACGTGCGGCCGTTCCTCACGAGCGCTGAGGTTGGGGCGATGCTGGATCCCCAAGCGCTCCAAGACATCAAAG
>DIVN01000234.1 GCA_002435875.1 Anaerolineales bacterium UBA6131 | reverse complement strand
AGACCGGCATCCCCGACAACACCGATAGCAGGCGACCCCGCTTCTTGATCACACATCTGGCGGCCACGCACCGCGCCCTATCCGAAGGCCTACCGGTCAAGGGCTTTTACTTCTGGTCTTTGATTGACAACTTTGAGTGGGCTGAGGGCTTTGGCGCACGGTTCGGCTTGATCGATCTGGATCTGGCTAGCGGCCGACGCACACTCAAGCCCAGCGGCCGGCTCTACGCCGATATCGTTCGACAGGGCGGGCTCACTGATGAGATGCTGCAGCAGCATGCCCCTGAATTGCTGAGCCAGCGCTGGCCCGGCGCCAACCGCCACTGACCTGCCGGCGCCGCGACGCCGCATCCAGAGCGCGCTATCGCACACTGCACTTGCCCCTTGAACAACGGCAAAGCGAGCGGCTTCCGCCGCTCGCTTTCTTGTGACCTTGCTACGCCTGTCGTGCTATCGGGCGATGTGCATGGGCATGATTACGTGTACGAATCCTACCTCTCCAACCGGCCGCAATACCCCCGGGCTGGACGGATTCGAAGTCTCCAGCTTAACCTGGGGTGTATTGATCACCCCCAGAGCCTCGCTCAGATACCGGGCATTGAAGGCAATCTCAATGGGCTCCCCTTCGACGGCCGCATCGATCGCCGTCACGTTGTCGCCCAGCTCGGCGCTGGTAGCCATGACCGTCAGCGAGCCCCCTTCGCCCTTTGCTCCTGGGACTACATGCAGGCGCACCACATTGGCGGCATCGCGCGCAAAGAGTGAGGCGATCTTGACCGCCTGCAGCAATTGCCCCGCGTCCACCACCGTACGCGTTGCTGAGCTCTTGGGGATGATCTGCTGGTAATCTGGAAAGTTGCCCTCCACCAGCTGCGAGACCAGATCGGTATTGCTCATGCGGAAAAAGACCTGGCTGCGGTTGGGCGCGATGGTCATGCGCAGCGGGTCTTTCTCATCTGTGCTGATGCGTGCCAGCTCCTGCAGTGCTCGTGCCGGGATGATGAAGCTGGTCGACGCAGGCACAGGCTTGGCCAGCTCGATCTTGCGCACCGAAAGGCGAAAGCCATCCGCTGCAGCCATCGTCAAAGAGGCCTCCTGCATCTCTGCNNTTTCATCTTGCGCCGCCGCAAACGAAACCTGGCCGTTCATCTCACGCAGGGCAGCCACATCCAGCGAAATCGCGGCATCTTCGTCCGGCGCAGCAACGATGGGAAACTCCTGTGCGTCAATACCCTTGATGTTGGCTTCGTAGTTGCTGCAACGCAGGTTCAGCGTCTGCGTGCGCGCCGTCAACAGTGCGTCGATGCGCTCAGGAGGCAAGGAGTTGACAAAGTCGGCAAGCAGGCGGGCAGGAACTGTGGTAGCACCGTCCTCCTCCACCTTCGCCCCGATCCAGCAGGCAATGCCCACCTCCAGGTTGGTCGCCGAGAGCTTCAGCCTGCCTTCATCCGTAGTCATCAAGATGTTGGAGAGCACGGGCAGCGTGGAACGCGTGGCAACCGCGCGCCCAACGGTCGCTACACCCTTGGCCAAGTTCTCCTGCAGACATGAAAACTTCATCGCGACCTCCTTGCTCATGCGATTGACTACAAATAGTATACCTCAGGTACACGCAAGCCTCAAAGCGCTGCGGCGCGGCAAGCGCGCCATGGTCCCCCAGGACCCTACCCTAGCCCCAGCCATAGACCGGCCAGCGGAATCGCGCGCGTGACGACATGGCGGGCCAAGGCAATGCCCCCCACCTCACAGATGGCAAGCACGGCTCCTACGCTCATCACCGACAGAACTTGGACTGGGCGCACGGCGCGATTCTCGCGGCGGGTTACAAGCAGCACCATCAGCATGTTCAGCAGCGCGAGCAGCACCACCACGCTCAGCAGGCTCAACAAGGCCCAGATGTAAGCAGCCGCGACACTCTGCACCCGCATGGCTACCACAACCCCCAGCAAGCACGCCACCAGCGCTACCACCTCGCCCAGACCATTCAGCACCGGCTTCATCTCTGGCTCACGCCAAACCGTGGAGCTAAACAAGGGGGCAATCAGGCTAGCCAGAGTTAGCCCATTGCCCAGGCCAGTCAGCAGCCGTAGCTGATTTGAGGGAGGATAGAGCAACACAACGGAGGTGAGGTAGTGGTAATATGAGTTGAGCCCATCGACGGCCCAGCTGACAAAGAACATCAACAGCAGGCCCAACACCAGGGGTGACGGCAGATTGCCCGCGTGGGTCCGTCCCTTCGCCCAAATGAAGCCAAGGCTGAACAGAGCACCGAGGTATAGCCCGGTGCAGCGCGCACAGAGTGGCAACTGCACGCCAGCCACGATAATAGAGTGTTCGGGGAACTGGTGACAGACCCCGCTCAGAAACAAGCCGACATATCTGATAAGACCACTCGCCGAGTGGAAAGCTGATTCCATGTGCTGCCGATTATAGATGGACGCGCCCGGCTGTCAACCGCCGGCCCGGCAGCACCTGATCGGAGGCCTTTCGAAGCAGAAGAGGCATCCACAATGCTTGAGATTGCCTGCGTATTCCGTTTGCGGTATAATCGCCGCCAAACAGAGCAGAAGGGGGAGCAATGAGAAAAGACCTGCTGAGCCTTGCTGACTTGAGCACAGATGAGCTCTGGCACATTCTGAATGTGGCGCAAGAGTTGAAGGACGAGTGGCGCGGTGGCGGGAACCAGCCCATCCTCATGGGCAAGACTTTGGGTATGATTTTCCAGAAGCCATCCTTGCGCACCCGAGTTTCGTTCGAAGTCGGCATGAAACAGCTCGGTGGGGATGCTCTGTACCTCGCTCCAGACGAAATCCAGCTCGGCAAGCGCGAAAGCGTGGAGGACGTGGCACGCGTGCTAAGCGGATATGTGGATTGCATCATGGCGCGTGTCTTTTCGCACAAGCACGTGGAGCTCCTCGGAGCGCACGCCAAGGTGCCCGTGATTAACGGCCTGTCCGACTACAGTCACCCCTGCCAGGGTCTAGCCGACTTGTTCACCATTCTGGAAAGGAAGCGGCTCCTGCAGGGCCTGAAACTGGCGTGGGTCGGGGATGGGAACAACGTGCTGACCTCCCTGCTCTTTGGGGCCGCAAAGCTTGGCATGAATGTGTCGGCAGCGACTCCCGTAGGTTATGAGCCGCCCATGGAAGTGGTGGATACGGCTTTTCGTTTTGCGGCCGAGAGCCATTGCGACATTGAGATTGGCAATGACCCGGCGGCAGCGGTTCGCGATGCGGATGTTATCTACACGGACACCTGGATCAGCATGGGCTGGGAAGCCGAGGCAGAGAAGCGGCGCAAGGACTTTCGCGCGCTGCAGGTTGATTCAGCCCTGGTCGATAAGGCCAAGCCAGATGTGATCGTGATGCACTGCCTGCCGGCCCATCGAGGCGAGGAGATCACGGACGAAGTGATGGATGGGCCGCACTCTGTCATCTTTGAGCAGGCTGAGAACCGCATGCATGCGCAAAAGGGGCTATTGGCAGTCCTGCTAGCCCACAAATGACTTTCCTGGCCTCCCACAGGAGGCCAATAACCCGTCAGCGCCTGAGAGGGCCCTTTGACAGAGATTCTGTGGATCTTGGGGCGTTTCAAACTCATTGACGCGTTCGACATTCTGCTCGTCGCGGCCTTGTTCTATGCCCTGCTGAAGCTGATTCGTGGGACACAGGCGGTCCAGTTGCTGCGGGGCGTGTTTATTGTTGTCCTTCTTACCGTGCTGTTGAGCAGCGTCCTACGCCTCACCGCATTCAACTGGCTGTTGAACAATACCCTGCCCGCCCTCTTGGTCACGGTTCCGGTTATCTTTCAGCCAGAGCTCCGCAAAGCTCTGGAGCGCCTCGGCCGCGCTGGCGGATTCATCGACCGTCCCATGCGCGAGGCATCCGCGAATCGCGCCATCATCCAGGTCGCTCGCGCTTGCCGCTTGCTCTCCGAGGCCAAACACGGCGGCCTCATCGTCCTGGAGCGAAACACGGGTCTGCAGGATTATGTAGACACTGGCGTCAAGATCAACTCGGATGTCTCCAGTGAGCTCTTGCAGACGATCTTTTTCCCCAATACGCCGCTTCATGACGGCGCGGTGATCGTTCGCGAAGACCAGATTGTGGCGGCTGCTGCGCTCTTGCCTTTGGGCAGCCCGCAGGCTACCGAGCGACACATTGGTACCCGTCACCGTGCCGCGATTGGCATCACCGAACAGACGGACGCTATCGCCGTCGTGGTATCCGAAGAGACTGGCACGATCTCCGTTGCCCAGAGCGGCCGCATGGTGCGCCACCTTGATGAGAATCGTCTGCGCAGCATTCTGCAGCGCCTTTACCAGCCCGAACAGCCCGACATCGGCGGCTGGCTGCATGTCCGTTCGCGCCAGTCGGTTGGTGACACCAGCAACAAGGAAGCCGGACGATGAGAGCCTGGAGAAGTGTCATCTCCACATTGGGCTCGGCCGTGCTGGCACTATTCCTCGCTGCCATCATTTGGGTGGTCGCCGTATACGAAAGGAACCCGCCCCGCACCGACGTATTGCCAAACACCATCCCCATCAGCGTGCTGGACCTGGGCAACGGCCTGGTAATTGCTAACCAACTGCCCTCCACAGCGCGTGTGCAGGTCCGCGCCCTTTCCGATGCCTGGGATACACTCAAGCCCACGGATTTCGAGGCTACGATTGACCTGCTCGGCCATGGAAGTGGCCGCTACCAGCTTCCGGTCGTCGTCACCACGCTTGTGCCCCATGTCTCCATTGGAGCGATAGAGCCTGCTACCGTCGAGGTTGTCATCGAGGAGTTGGCTGAGCGCAAGCTGCAAGTCAGGGTGCGCACGGTGGACGAGGAAAGCATACCGCTTGGATACATGTCCCTGGAGCCAGTAGTAAGCCCAGACCAGGTCACGGTCAGCGGCCCCAAGAACCTGGTCGAGCGGGTGGCTGAGGCGGTCATTGAAGTCAGCTTGCGCGATGCACGCGACACCGTCACCAGGCAGGATGCACCTCAGCTTCTGGACAGCAGCGGTCGACGTGTTGAAGGAGTCACCCTTGCACCGACGTTGGTGCGCGTTAGCATCGACATCCAACGACAGGGGGGCTATCGTGATCTTGCTGTTCGAGCAACGACCAGCGGATCGCCCGCACCCGGTTATTGGATCAGCGCCATCAGCGTGGAGCCAGTCCTGGTCACCGTTTGGGGCAAGCAAGAGATCATCGATGCCCTGCCAGGCTATCTGGACACCCAGCCCGTGGACGTGGAAAACGCGACCGGCGACGTTGTGCAGCGAGTGGCCCTAGCCTTGCCTCAAGGGGTTGTGCCACTCGGTGCTGGATCCACAGCCGAGGGCATTTTGGTGCAGATCAACATCCAGCCACAACTGGGCGGCAAGACCATCAACAGTGCGGTGGAGATCATCGGGCTCCGCACTGGGCTCTCGGCCAAGACCTCACCACCATACTTGGACGTCATCCTCTCGGGCCCGCTTCCTGCACTACAAGACCTGGACCCAGACGACGTGCGTATCACTGTGGATCTCACCGGATTGGCCAGAGGAAGCCACCGTGTCACCCCAACGGTCACCATCCCGCAAGGCCTCGGATTGGCAGTCAAGGGCACGGTACCGGATATCGTAGAGGTCACCATCGAGTAGTCCATCAGGGGCGCGTGCGACCGGCACGTCAATCTGTACAACGTAACCCAACCGACAGACATACAAAACGGCCAGGCTGACTTAGCCTGGCCGCATGGTTTTCAAACTGCAGCGACGGATCGCTTGGTGCCGAGCTCTCAAGTTGTTGCCTGTCGATGAGCGGTACGCCACCCCACAAGGGGCAGCAAGCACCCTCGAACCACTAACGCTTCGTGTACTGTGGCGCCTTCCTCGCACGCTTCAGACCGGGCTTTTTGCGCTCCTTCGCCCGTGGGTCGCGTGTCAGCATACCATCATCCCGCAACGGCTTGCGCAGCTCAGGATTGGCTGAGAGTAGTGCCCTGGCGATACCGTGTCGGACCGCACCAGCCTGGCCCGAGATTCCACCGCCAGCAACCTTCACCATCACGTTGAACTGATCCATGGTCTTGGTCAGATCCAGCGGGGCACGCACCGCCAAGCGATCGGCCTCCCGCGGGAAATACTCTTCCATCGGCTTCTCGTTCACGACGATCATGCCGTTACCAGGATAGAGGCGCACTCGAGCTACCGCCGTCTTGCGCCGTCCGGTCCCATGATAATACTTGGATGACATCTCAATTCCCCCTCAATGACATGACCATCTAGCGTAGGCGAACTAGACCTCGAGCGGCTCTGGTTTCTGAGCCGCATGAGGATGCGTCGCACCCGCGTACACCTTGAGCTTCTTCATCAGAACTGCCCGCAGCCGATTCCTGGGCAACATGCCCTGCACCGCATGCACCAACACGCGCTCTGGGTGTCTCCGCAACTGCTCACTCAGGACGACGCTGCTCAGGCCACCCATGTATCCCGAGTAAGAATAGTAGTACTTGCTGTTGAGTTTGTTCCCCGTCACCCGGATCTTGTCCGCATTGACGATAATGACGAAATCGCCCACATCCAGATGCGGACTAAAGACTGGCTTGTGCTTGCCGCGCAGCACCTGTGCAACACGAGTAGCCAGACGGCCGAGCGTCTTGCCCTCAGCATCCACTACGTACCAGTTGCGCTGCACGTCTGCAGCTTTCACCGCATGTGTATTCACCAGCTAATCCTCCCAGCTCCCCGCATCCTTCGGGAGCATTCAATAGTTCACCCGCACCAAGCATAGACCGCAAGCTGGCGCTGCGCCGGCCGGCAACCGACGATGCTTCAGGTCAAGGAGGGCCGCAAACTCATCGCCACTCAAGTCGCTTCTCCCTACCAGAAGCAGATTTCCCACTACCCGGCGCACCATGCTGCGCAGGAACGCATCAGCCTCGATCGTTACCTTGACAAGCTCCCCTTGACGCGCACACTCAACCCGCAACACCCGGCGGACTGTGCCACGCCGGCCCACATAGCCACGCTCACTACCTGGAGCCCAGCCGAAGGGGCCAAAGTCCTGCTCACCCACCAGGCACTGACAGGCCTGGTTCATTGCCTCTACGTCCAGAGCTCGCTCACAGTGATGGCTAAAGCGCCCGAGAACGGGCGACCTCACTTTGCTATCATACACACTGTAGACATAGACGCGGCTCCTGGCATCACGCCGCGCGTGGAAATCTGGAGATACCGCTCGCAACTCCAGAATGGCCACATCCTTGCTCAAGACCGCATTCAGAGCTCGCTGCAAATCCTCCAATGGGTGCCGCCAGGCCGTCACAAAGTGCACTACTTGGCCTCTTGCATGCACCCCCGCATCGGTCCGGCCCGCTGCCACGACTCGTATCCGCTCTTGAGTGATGGTAGCCAGGGCCTGCTCAATCTCACCCTGGATCGTTGCTCCCTCGCGCTGTGCCTGGAACCCGCGGTAGTTGGTGCCGTCGTACTCTACCACGGCCATCAAGCGCTGCCGCGGCACCGATCCCCCTTACTGCACCAGCTCGAGGATAACCATCCGCGCGGCATCACCCTGGCGTGGGCCGAGCTTGACCATCCGGGTGTATCCGCCCGGTCGCTCCGCAAAGCGCGGCCCGATCTCCTCAAAGAGCTTCTTGAGAAGCTCCGGATCACTCACTGTGCGCCCAGCTTGGCGACGGGCGTTGACATCGGACTTTTTGGCTAGCGTAATAATCTTCTCGGCATCACTCCGAATAGCTCGGGCCTTTGCCTCTGTCGTCTCGATGCGCCCATGGCGGATCAGATCATTCACCAAGTTGCGAAAGAGCGCCTGGCGCGCGCCCTTGTCTCGTTTAAGATGTCGGCCAGCCACAGCATGCCTCATGGTGGGGGGCCCCCTTTCCCTAGATCGAACCGCCGTAGATCGACGGCCCGCAGATGTTCAACCTGCTGCAAGCAGAACGTCGCGACGACTGGCTCATCGTGATATTGACTGACAATCAGTCCTCAGTGTCCTCGTCAAGGTCCTCGTCTTGCTCGCGTTGCTCGCTTGAGCGCGGCGCCAGATGGCCGCCCTCGCGCAACTTGGACAGCAGCTCAACCATCGCTTCTTCCGAAAAGCCCTCGATCTCCAGCAGCCTTCGTCCTTGTCCGGACGCTATCCTGTCAACTACCTCGTCGACTGAGGTGATCCCCTCATCTG
>DIVN01000216.1 GCA_002435875.1 Anaerolineales bacterium UBA6131 | reverse complement strand
CACTTACTTATGAGTCAGCGCGGTGTCGAGAGCAGGGCACAATATTTTGGTTGGTGGGTCAAGCACTGAGGCTGGTCAGACGGGACGCTGATCGAATTCCTGTCGAATCTGGCGGTAGAGCTCAGGCTGTGTCCAGATGTCGAGACAGGTAGCAGCGATGGCCTTGGCCGCGGCGATCATGGCCTTACGCGCCAGGGGTGAGCATGCGGCCTCGGCAAACTCGCGAGAGTGCAAGGGAGTGTCCTCAGCGGTGATACGCACCTCGGGCTGGATGGCCGGCACCTCCCAGGAGACATCTCCGACGTCACTAGATCCCAGGCCGCCGCAGGGCTCTTCGTTGGGGTAGCCCAGTTCTTCGATATGCTTGCGGAAGGCTTCGGCCATGGTGCGGTTGAGGCACATGGACTTGTAGCTATGTCCGGTCTTGATGCGCAGTGTAGCACCGGTGGCCAGAGCCGCGCCCTGGGCACAGCGCTCGAGCTTGGCCAGGAGCTCGTCACGGTAGGTATTGTCCGCAGCGCGAACGTAAAAGCTGGCGGCGGCGCGTTCGGGAACAATGTTAGGCTTTTGACCGCCATTGGTGATGATGCCATGAATGCGTGCGCCGTCGCGGATGTGCTGGCGGAGGGCATTCAGGCCATTGAAGGTCTGGATGACGGCGTCCAGAGCATTGATGCCATCCTCTGGGGAAGCCGAGGCGTGTGAGGCCTTGCCCTGAGAGGAGATGGCTACTTCGGTGACGGACAGGAGGCCTTTGGTGACACAGGTGTGGGCACTGGGATGAACCATGAGCGCGGCATCGATGTCGCGGAAGAGCCCAGCGCGGATGAGCTTGACCTTGCCGTCGCCGCCCTCTTCGGCAGGCGTGCCAAGGACGATCAGGCGTCCCGGCAAGTCCACCATGAGCGGCGCGAGCCCCAAACCTGCCCCGATGGCGATGGCGGCAATGAGGTTGTGGCCACAGGCATGGCCAAGCTCAGGGAGGGCGTCGTACTCGGCCATGATGGCCAACGTGGGGCCTGTGCCTGCGGTGGGATACTCGGCGCGGAAGGCGGTCGGCAAGTTGCCCACGCCGCGCGAGACATGGAAGCCATGTTGCTCCAGCACATCGGCCAGCCAGGTGCTGGCCTGTACCTCGGCGAGGGATAGCTCGGGATGGGCATGGATGCGCAAGGCCAGGTCCCAGAGCAGCTCCTCAGCCTCGTCGATGTTGCTCCATAACTGCTGGCACAACTGCATATCTGCCTCCTGAGATGCTCTGTGTGATAGGCGGCGGACAGTGCGAGTGTATCACAGGCTGGACGGGGGCGCAACTGGGTTGCGCTGAGCGGGGTGAGCAAGCCTTTGTGCTAGAAAAGGTCGCGTCTTGGCGCGGGTTGGCTACCGTGATATAATCGCACGATATCCTGCCTGCTGAGGGAAACATGTTCAAACTGACGGTCGAAGCGATCAAGCGGGAGTATTCCGGCGCGAGGGCTATGCAGCATATCGCGGAGCTGCTGCGCTATCACCGTATCCAGGCCAGCCCTGGCTTTCGCGAGGCAGCAAACTACTGTTGTCGAGTACTGAGCGGCTATGGCCTGCAAGCAGAGATACTGACCTTCCCGGCACGCGAGGGGGTGCAGTACTGGGCACAACCATTGTTCCAGGAATGGGATGCCTCTGAGGCCACGCTACACCTGGTTGATCCCGCAGAGCAGGCGGGCAAGCTTGCGGACTATGGGGAGAGCAAGTGCGCCTTGATCCAGCGCAGCGCGGGAGCGGACGACCTCACAGCGGAAGTAGTGTTGCTGGAAGATGGCGAGTCGCCAGAAGAGTACGAGGGCCTAGATTTAGCGGGCAAAGTTGTGCTAACCAAGGGCGACTGGGAGCGGGTGCGTGAGCTGGCCGTGAACCGAGGCGGCGCGGCCGGCGTGCTTTATGATGGTTTGAGCGAAATGGCCCCGGTGCGACAGAGAATGGATCTGCCTGATACGAGAGCCTACGTCTCTTTCTGGTGGAAGCCAGGAGACAAGAAGTGCTTCGGCTTTGTGTTGACGCCACGCCAAGGGGATCAACTGCGGGCGCTGGTCCGGGAGCGACAGCGTGAAGGCAAGCCACCGGTGCGCGTGCGTGCGCACGTGAACAGCCGGCTGTATGACGGACACATGGAGGCGGTCTCTGGGCTGATTGCGGGCCAGAGCGACGAAGAAGTCCTGGTTGTGGCGCACCTTTGTCACCCGCAGACCTCGGCAAATGACAACGCATCGGGCTGCGCCGCCGTGCTGGAGCTGGCGCGTACGCTCATGCAGTTGATCCGTACGAAGCAGATCGAATCGCCGCGACGAGGGATTCGGCTGTTGTTGGTGGCCGAGATCATGGGGACTTTCGCCTACCTGGCGACACACGAACATGACATACCGCGGATGGTTGCGGGAATCAACCTGGATATGGTGGGTGAGAACCAGGACTTGTGCAAGAGTGTGTTCGTGATCGAACGCCTGCCTGCCGCAAGTGCATCGTTTTCCGCGGACTTAATCGAGCGGCTGCGAGAGGAATGGCTCACGGGCGCGGAGAGCATCAACGCGGCAGGGGACTATGCGCTTTTTCGTCACGCAGTGATCCCCTTTGGGGGAGGCAGCGATCACTATGTCCTTGTGGATCCAGGTGTTGGTGTGCCTACTCCGATGTTGAACCAGTGGCCAGATCGGTACTGGCACACAGCGGACGATACGCTAGACAAAGTTGACCCGCGTATGCTCGGCGTGGCTGGCGGGCTGGCAGCAGCATACGCGCATTTCGTGGCCAATGCGGGCGACCGTGAAGCATACTGGCTCGGGCAGGAAATGCGCACTCGGTTCAGGGCGCGGCTAGGCCGGGCCGTGCAAGATGCAATTGCAGGTGTGCTCTCGGCGCCGAACGGCGAAGCACTGGGGCGTGAGAGGGCTCTGGTCGAACGAACAATCCGCTTTGAAGGTGAGTGTGCCGTTCGAGCAATGCGTTCCCTGCAACGCCTGTCTTTGCACGCCGATGAAGTTGGCAAGCTAGTGTCTGCCGTTGAGGCCGCAGTGGGCGAGGAACTGACGCATGCACTGCAGGTTGTAGCCCGGCGAGCGGATGAACTTGGTCTGGGCGCGGTGGAATTGCCTGAATACAATGACGGCGACAGCTGGCAGAGGCAGGCAGAAGGAATGGTCGCATGCCGCAAGTTCCGTGGCCCGTTGCCGATGAGCTGGCATCTGCATCGACTCCCCCAGCAGGAGCGCGACGCCGTGTGGGCCAAGCTCAAGGCGCATCGTGGCGCCTACTATGCCATGAGCCAACTGGCGAACTACTGGATCGATGGTGTGCGAACGGTTGCGGACATCGCGGACGCTGTGGAGATGGAGACGGGCAAGCGCAATGTGGAACTACTGGTGTGGCACTTTACCTTGTTGGATCGCCTGGGGCTGATTGTGCTGCATAGCGCATCCACGCCAGCGGCGCGTGCCGACTGAGGCGCTGGAGACGAGATGTACGTTGGGACGCGCAGCAGAAAGCGCAAACGGTGGCCGTTCCTGTTCCTGGCGCTGATTGCGAGCGGAGCGTTCGCTTATTGGTGGGTTCTGGACACGGGCATTACGTTGCCGGGCCGATCTCGTCCCACGGCGACTCCAACTGAGATTGGCGTCAAGGAGCGCTTAGCCAGCGCGGACCTGCTCTTCGAAGAGGGGCGCATGCCCGAGGCAGTCACGGCGTATCGAGAAATCACGGAAATGGATCCGAGCAACGCGGCTGCCCATGCAAGGCTGGGGCGGTTGCTGACGCTGCGAGGTCGAGTCGACGAGGGCCTGCGCCTAGCGCAGCGTGCGGTGGAAATCGATTCGCAGAGCGCGGAGAGTCAGGCGATCCTCGGCATGGCTCTCGATTGGTGGGGCGAGTATGATGCGGCGATCGAGGCATGCTTGAAGGCCATCGATCTGGACCCCAACGATGCCGCAGGCTATGCCTACCTGGCAGAAGCCTACGCTGACAAGGGGCGAGTAGAACAAGCCATGCAAGCTGCAGAGAAGGCATTGACCCTCGACGCAGACAGTTTCTTTGCCTATCGCAACCGTGGATATGTGCACGAACGGCAGGGTGAGTATGACGCTGCGATTGATGACTATTTGCAGGCGATCGCGCTGAAGCCAAAGATAGTCTATCTGTACCTCAGCCTGGGCCGTGCATATGACGCAGTGGGCGATCGTGAGGGGGCCATGGTTGAGTTTCGGCGCGCGACCGAGGTGGATCCCACAGACCCTACCGGGTACGATGCGCTGGGCATGGCCCATTACAAGCAGCAGGAGTATGAAGTTGCGGTTGCGCAGTTCAAGAAGGCCGTGGAAGCGGATGCAGAATACGCTGCTGCGTATGGCCATGCGGGGTGGTGTTACTATGTATTGCGACGCTACGAAGATGCGATTATGCAGTTTGAGAAGGCCATCTCGCTAGGTGCGACATCGATTGAGTACTATTACGAGTTGGGCCTTTCCTATGCCTATGTTGATGATTGCGAGAATGCGCGACCGTGGCTGGAGAAGGCCCTGGAGATCGACCCCAGTTCTGGGCCAGCTCTGCAGGGTCTGCAGATCTGTCCAAAACCTTAGTGTGAGAGGTGATGCCAAGTGAGGCGTACAGTGAGGGGCAGGCAGTCGTCCCTGATTTTTCTGATACTCAGTGGCCTGGTAGTGATGAGCATGATCTGCGGGACCTTGTTGTCGGTGCTCCCGGAATCCAGCCCGCGGCCTACTGCGCGACCTGTGGAGGCAACCTCCTGGTTCACTCCGCTCCCTACGGCCATCGAGGAGCCGACGCCAACGCCCGCAGCCATCACCCAGCCAACGCCAGCACCCGCTTTGGCTCCTTCTCCTGTAGCCCAGCCAACATCGTAACCCGCAGGCGACTGCTATGCAGTCTTTCCTGCTGGGCCATCGCGCTGACTCATAAGTAAGTGTTACCATAGTAGTGTGATTGCCTCAGAATAGACTGTTACCGACTGATACCACATTGGCGGTGCTAGTCTGTAGGCAGACTGAGGCGCTGAGCGAGTTCCGAGTGGGGATCGATGGCCTCCAGTTTCCAGAGCGTAGCGAGTTCTACCTCGATCTGTTGAGACAGTTGTAGCGGGTCGAGGCTGAGGTAGATGGCCTGCAGTTGCTGTCGGGCGGCCGTGTCGAGGACTTGGGAAGCGAGCAAGCGCTGGTAGGGGGTCTGAGCGCGGTCATAGTGCTTGACGATTCTGCTGCC
>DIVN01000217.1 GCA_002435875.1 Anaerolineales bacterium UBA6131 | reverse complement strand
AACGGGTTTCGCTCGATCGACAGCCTCATGGCTCCATTTGTTGAGCTCGTCTCCCGAAGGCACGCGCTGCTGGACAATCCATGCCTCGAAAGCGCGCGCAGTCAGGTGCGTTCCAGCCTGCACCAATCGCACCTTGTCCTCCAGACTCCATAGCGGGATGATGCCACGCACCCGCTGCTCCAAGTGCTGCCAAGTCTGCAAAAGCACCGCCGATTCGCCCTCTGAGGCAGGGGTAGTCGACCAGTCCTGAGGCAGTCCACACATCAGGCCGATGCGATAGACCATCATTGCCAGGCGCACAGCAAGCTCCTCGAGCTCGGCAGTGCTGAGCGGCAGCCGTAGGTGCGAGATTCCCTCGCTGAGGCCGGTTGCGGTGGCCCGACTCGCGTTGAGCGCAGCCTGCTTTTCGACAAAATGATCCACGACCGAACGACGGAAGGCCGGGAAGTGACGTGCCAAAGCTGTCGAGCGCTCAGCGAGCACATCAACTAGCGCCGGCACAAGGTGCTGCTGCACAGTGGCCGGCTGCACAGCGCTCAGTGGGAGAATCTCCGCCCCACGCCATCGCGATTCGCCGCGGATCAGCCGAATCTCCGGTGGTAAGAGGTCGATTTTGTTGTAGCAGACCAGCATCGGTTGACCAAGATAGGTCAAATAATCAGCAGCGGCGACTTCTTGAACATAGTCGCCCTTGGTGGCATCCAGGACCAGCACGATTGCCGACGCCTGCTCGAGCAGACGAAGCTTGCCTGCACGAAGGGGCAATGTCGACTCGATCACATATTGCGAAAGGTGCTCAGGGAGACCGTCTCCCACAGATAGGCCGGCCAGAGCACACGCCAGCGACGTCTTGCCGCATGCCGGCGCGCCAACGAACGCCAGCTTGAGCGATCGTTCCGCGTCAAGACGGGCATCGGCCGTGTCCTGGCCAGCAAGCGCTGACCAAAAGCCATCTACCAGCACAGCCCAGTCAGACATGACGTCCCTCCCACGCCATTCTAGCGCATCGTCTCAAGTCCTGTCAACCCAGAGGGCTGCCATTCGGCCTATCTTGCACGGCATGGTATACTCCGGTGATGGGCCGCTGGCCACATTCCTCTAGACGGAGCGCTTGACCAAGCTGATCTGGTATCCCGGTCGAGAGTGCGGGTCAGGCCCTGCTGCCTGCTGCAAAGGAAGGGTGCCGATGGATATGAACTCACACGTCCGTGAGGCGGTTTTGGAGGATGCTCCGGAGCTGGCTGAACTAACCACTCAACTGGGCTATCCTTGCGATGCACAGCAGATACGACAGCGTCTACAGAGCATGCCGATCCATGACTCGGCGATCCTGGTGGCGAGGGACGTAGAGGGCCTGACGGGGTGGATTCATGTGGCCATGCAACACTCTCTGGCGGCCGATCACGTGGCCGAGATCCTTGGATTGGTCGTTCATGAACGATGTCGTAGCCTTGGCCTTGGAGCGATATTGCTAGAGCACGCCGAGCGCTGGGCAAGCGAGCACGGATGCCGGCAATTGTGGGTGCGCAGCAATGTGCTGCGCGCTCGCGCACACCGCTTCTACGAGCGGCATGGGTTCAGGCGCATCAAGACTTCGTACACTCTTGGCAAAGCAATTGGTCAGGATATCTAGGGAGTGATTCAGGCGCCTCTAGCGCAGGCTCTCGCCAAGCGAATTGCCCTGATTGTTGGCCCTATTCCTCATGGTACGAGTGATGAACGCCGCGACGATCCATGGCCTCGGCCATCTCGGAGGTGGCGGCGGCCCCGTGGCGATACTGCATGGGCCACATGCTCCGGGGGTCGAACATGCCAATGCGGTCACCTTCCTGCAGGATGTGCCCCAAGTCTGGCTGCAAGCCGGGCATGGCACTGAGCTGTCCACTTATGAATGTGATGCCCCGCTCGGCGGTGGGCATGCCGATCAGCCCAAGTAAGTCGGCCATGGTACTACCCTCGCGCAGCACAAGATCAAGCCTGGCAAAGCTGCCCTGGTTATGTTCTCCCCCATGCTTGGCGAGCGCACCATAGAGCCAAACCTCAACAGCGATATCGGGCATCTTATCCTCCACCGACAGGCGGGAACATCCCCACCTCGTCATCATTCTCAAGAACCCAGTTCGGCGGTCTGGCACGGCCATTGACGAATATGATCCGCACATCCTCTTCAGGGAGGCGCAAGGTCCGTATCAGGTCGGCCACCGTGGAGCCCTCCTGTACCTCCAGCGCAAAGGGTACGCCTGGCTCAGTTTCGGCGCGGTATGAGCGCAAGGTGGCAAATAGCTTTACGCGAAGGTGCATTTGGTTCTCACGGACATCGGACGATATCCTGTGCCCATAGGCAATCGGCACAGGATGGGGTCCATCCCCAACACGCTTCGTTGCGTTCTCGCAGGTCACACGTATCGCGCAAGTCACAATCCGGGCATGATGGAAAACGAAATGCACGTACCTCGCTGCGGAATCGCGCGTACTCTTCTGACATCCAGATCTCGGCCAAAGACTGTTGATTGACATTGCCGAGACAGTAGCGGCTGACCTGCTTCTCCTTGCCATCGACCGCAAAGTAGCGATAGTTGTGCGACAGAGCATAGCACGGCGAGACGACGCCGTCCCACCCGACTACCATGGAACGATCCTGGACGAAACGACACCGCCGCTCAGCACCCCAGTGCATGCGTGGCAGATCCACAGTTCCCCAGGTCACCCATGCCCCAACCTGAACTGGCCAGCTTGACGCATCGAACGGCGGCTTGGGCTCGTACCCATATAGCATCTCGTCGCCGCAGCTTTCAGTATAGCACAGCACGTTGCTCACAAGAACACGTGCAGCCTGCAGATGCGTTGCCAGAGAGCCGAGCTGACCGAGCTCCCCCACATTGCTGCGAAGAGCAACGAATTCTAGACCTAAGGCAGGTATGAGTGATGAATGCGTCCTCTTTATTTCGTTGAGAGAGCGGATATTGTCCAAGACCCTGCTCAGTTGTGCACCACGCACTCCGGCATAGGTCTCTGGGCGAACCCCATCGACTGAGATCACCAAACGATCCACGCCAAGCCGTACCAACTCTTCAGCCGTTGCTTGATTCAGCAAGACGCCGTTGCTGCCTACTGACACAGCAAGGCCACGTTCACGTGCCAGAGCTATCATCTGCAGCAACTGAGGATGCACAAGGGGCTCCCCGAAACCGGTGAAGACGATACGCTTGAGCTCTGGCAGGGCGGACGCACTCTCCATGATGCGCTCAAAGGTGGACATTTTCATGTGCGCTTCGGGATCGGCCCAGTTGTTGCGAATGCAAGTGCGACAGCGCAGGTTGCAGCGCGACGTAGGCTCGATATAGACCTTGGTCACATCTGTTGCTCGACGGTGCAGGACAAGGTCACCCTCGTTCGCATCTAGCCAGAACTGCTCCCCCGGGCACAGGCGATACTGCTCCATCGCCTCGGGTGGAACATCCAGCTTGCCGTGTTGGTCAACCGTGACTCGAACCATTGTTCTCAGTCCACGAAAATCGGGCAGAGCATTGCCGCTCTGCCCGATTCGCATCAGTGCTACATCTCGCCAAACACGGAATCCAGGGCGGCGTCGGATACGTCGTACACCTGGTTGTGCGGCGGAAGCGGCTCGACCTTCATGAACTCGGGCACACGATCGTCGAGTNNGCCGCTCCATCTTGAGGATCTCGGTGCCGATCCTACCCACGTCATCGGTCGTCCACTTGGTGCCAAGCACTCCATTTGCTTCCTCGACCATACCCTCAAGGCCACTGGCAATGTCCAAGATCGCGAAGGCGATGAACAGGCAATGCCCGCTAGAGTCGAGAAACGCAGTGGCTGCCTGCAGACCCCGGCTGACCGCCGCCTTGCCTTCCGGGCTCAGTGGATCGGCCTTGCCGCCCACGCTGAGGATCTCCGGGCAAATGGTGTATCCCGCCGTGTGGTCGGCTCCCATGGGGCTAGTTGCATAGGTGATGCCGATACCCTTGANNCCTTGACCGCACGCGGCTCGTAGGCTGGCATACTCTGACCTTTGACCACTGGCACATGGGTGAGACCGTACACCCTGCCCACGGTGGCGGTGCCAGCACCAAGGATGCGTCCCTGCGGTGTGCCTTTGCCCATTTCGTGCAGCAGCTTGATCGCTCCCTTGCCATCGCCAAAGGGGATCACCCCAGCTTCCATGGCCAAAGCAACGGTTGTGCCGGCTTCGATCGTATCCAGTCCATAGGCATTGCACAACTGCACAAGCTCACCAATCTGATCGAGGTTGTCAATACCGCAGTTAGCGCCCAAAGCCCAATCAGACTCATACTCGATGCATGAGGTAAGCTCTGTGCCATCCGGATTGTGCCAGGTGTTGGAGCACTGGATGATGCAGCCAGGGCTGCAGGCGTGATTGTAGAGCTCCTTACCCGTGCGCTCTTTGTTCCCCTGGAAGATCGACTCGCCTGCGATCTTGGCCGCACCTTCAAAACGGCCGGCGGAGAAGTTGCGCGTAGGCAGACCGCCAGCCTCGTTCAAGATATTGATGAGCACTGCGGTTCCATAGCTGTTAAGCGCACCCTTGGGCTTGGTGATATCATGCGTGCGCAGTGCATCGGTGAGTTTCTTGCGTCCTCCTTCAAAGATCGCCTTGTCCTTGATCTCGACCCCAGGAGCGCCCTGGTTGTCCACAACGATGAACTTGAGTCCCTTGCTGCCCATCACGGCACCCAGACCGCCTCGACCAGAGTACCTGCTCGGCCGGCGGCTCATGTCGTCGAAGACGATGCCCGAGTTGCCATAGCGGTACTCGCCCGCCACACCGATGCCACTGATGTGCACCTTTGGTCCAAAGCGCTCATAGAGCTTGGGGAACACCGCGTAGAGGTCTTTGCCCGTGAATTCATCAGCCGGCAAGAACTCAACCTTGGGCTCCTTGCCGTTCCACGTAATGTGCGCAAGCCAGTACTTGTCCTTTTCTTGGGGCTGTCCTTCCACCACAATTGCCTTGATTTGCATGCTGGCAACAGCCGGAGCCCAACCCGTGCCTGCGTTTGATTCCTTGATGCCGCCGGTCAAAGGCGACTTGCCGCCCACGGAAACCCGTGCGGATGTTGGCGCAGATGTGCCAGTTACGATCCCGGGCGCAAAGACGAGCTTGTTGTTGGGTCCCAGAGGATGACAGGTCGGGGGAACTTCCTTGCTCACCATCGTGGAGGTAAGCCAGCGCCCGCCCAGATCGGCATAGTCCTTGGGCGCAGCCTCGAGGCTGGCGGTGCGATCTGCCATGTTCAGTCTCAAAATCCACATACGCTCCTCCTTGAGTCACTTGATGTTGGCAGAGCCCTCTGCCATTGAAACAAAAAGGAAGCAACGAGGGCTGTTGAGCCCTTCGCTGCCTCCTTTGCTAACACGGCAGGCGCAGGAATCGCTTCCTACACCCTAACGCCCATCCCTCCACGAGGGAGGCTATGGGTCGGAGGTCATCGGGACACCAGTGTCGCTACCATGTTAGGAGAAATCTAAGCAGAAGTCAAATGGCCGTTCCGACTCACAATA
>DIVN01000063.1 GCA_002435875.1 Anaerolineales bacterium UBA6131 | reverse complement strand
CAGAAGCAAGCCGGACTTGGCGGCATCCACGTTCAGGATGTCCAGTTGGGCCATGGGCAGGAGCCACTGCAGCCAGGGAGGAATCGGCACGCTCAGGCCACTGATTGGCAGGGTCAGGCGCTGATGCAGCCGATAGGTGATGATGGCCGAGGAATAGGCACCGATGGCGTAAAAGCCCCATTGCCCGAGTGAGAACTGGCCGTTAAAGCCATAGATCAGGTTCAGACCCAGGCAGATGATGGCCATGATGCAAGGGAAGATCACCCACGACGTCTGCCGGAAGGCAGAAAGGTGGGGCATCAGGAACCAGTTCGCGAGAATGAACACCAGGCCAACACCCAGCCAGAACTTGACGTCCTGGCCGAGCAAGGTGCGCTTTGGTTTGGTCATACCTGCTCCTCTTGCGGCCATCTTAGGCCTTTTCCTTGCTCGCTTCACCGAACAACCCGGTCGGTTTGAAGAGCAGGACAAGGATGAGAATGGAAAAGACGATAGCATCGCGCATCAGCGAAGAGATGTACCCCTGGCTCAGTGTCTCCACCATGCCGATGATCAGCGAGCCGATGAAGGCTCCTGGGATGCTGCCAATGCCGCCGAAAACGGCAGCGATGAAAGCCTTGAGCCCAGGCATAGCCCCCAAGAATGTGCGAATCTGAGGATAGACAATTACATAGAGCATGCCACCAACCGCGGCCAGGGCAGCACCCAAAGCGAAGGTGAAAGTGATGACCATGTCCACATCGATGCCCATCAGACGTGCGGTAGGTTTGTCCCAGGCGACAGCACGCATGGCCTTGCCCATTTTCGTGCGATACACAATGAACCACAGGAGCAACATAAGTGCCGTGGTAATGGCCATCACGATCAACATCACGTTGGAGAACGTCACGCCACCGATCTCCCAGGGCTGGAAGATAATGGGCAGCGGCACGTAGGAGATAAAGTTGGGCGTGAAGACAAAGTCCAGTGCGGTGAAGTATTCGAGAAAGAAGGACATGCCGATGGCCGTGATGAGGGCAGCGATGCGCGGTGCATCGCGCAATGGTTTGTAGGCCACGCGCTCAATGATCACGGCCAGAAAAGCACAGACGACCATCGCCAGGAGCATTGCCGGCAGGAATCCCCAGTGGTAGCGGGTGGTAGCGTAGTAGGCGGTGAAGGCGCCGACCATAAAGACATCACCGTGGGCAAAGTTAATGAGGCGCACGATGCCATACACCATGGTGTAGCCCAGCGCAATCAGGGCATAGACAAATCCCAAACGAATCCCATCCACAAGGAACTGGAAAAAGAGCACGGGGTTGGCACGCATGCGGGTCGCAAGCCAAACGAAGAGAAACAGGGCGATGGGTATCAAATACCACTGTCGCCGCGCACTGGAAACCAGCTGATTCAGGTATCTTCGCATGTTAATCTAGATGCTCCCTCTGCGTAAGGCTGCTCATAGACGCGTCGTGTGCGTCGCGACTTGACCAGGCTGCAGGCCAAGGCCTGCAGCAACGACGCGCCGGGCGGAGACAGCAAGACGCGGGAGGGAGCGCGTATCGCTTGCTCCCTCCCCTTACTCGTGGACAACTTATGGCGTGGCCCAGTCGAAGAACTCGACCTTGCCGTTGGTCACGTGCAGGATCGCTGCCTTCTTGACCGGGTTGTGATTGGCGTCGAAGGAAATCATGCCTGACACGCCCTCGACGGAGATGGTGGCCATGACGTCCTTGACCTTGACCGGATCATCCGTGCCGGCCTTTTTGATGGACTCGAGCAAGATGATCGAGGCATCGTAGGCCAGAGCGGCCAGAGCATCCGGTACGACGTTGTGCTTGGCCTGGTAGGACTTGACAAAGTTCTGAACGATCGGGCGCGGGTCACTCGGCGCATAGTGGTTGGTGAAGTAGCCACCGTCAGCAGCCGCGGTATCCAGGTCCGCAGAATCCCAGCCATCGCCGCCGATCATCGGGGCGGTGATGCCCTTCTGCTTGGCCTGCGCACCAATCAGGTTCATCTTGTCATAGTAGGTCGGCACGACAAAGACGTCAGGGTTAGCATCCTTGACCTTGGAGAGGATCGCCGAAAAGTCAGTATCCTCTTTGACGAACGCTTCCCAGACGAGGATCTTGCCACCCTTGGCCTCAAAGGCAGCCTTGAAGTACTCAGCCAAGCCCTTGATGTAGTCGTTGCCAGAGTCGTAGACGACGGCGGCCGTCTTGGCTTGGAGTTGATTCAGCGCGATGGCTGCGATAGCGCTGCCCTGGAAGGGGTCGTCGAAGCAGGCACGGAAGGTGTAGGGCTTGACCTTGCCGTCCTCACCGACGGTGACCAACGGGTTGGTCGAAGTGCCGCTGATCTGCAGCACCTTCTTCTCGTTCGCGTATTGGGCGATGGGGATGGAAGCACTGGAGCAAACAGCACCGACGATGAATTTCACCTTGTCCTCGTCGATGACCTTCTTGCCCGCGTCGGCTGCTGCCTTGGGATCACACTGAGTGTCGCCAAGGATCCACTCGATCTTTTTGCCGAGAACCCCACCCTTGGCATTCCACTCCTCGAAGGCCAGGATGGCACCATCGCGGTTGGACGCACCAAAGGTGGCCACGTCGCCGGTCAGGGGGCCAAGCAGGCCGATCTTGAAGGTTGTGGACTGCTGAGCGGGCTGGCAGCCGCTGAGCAAAACGGAAGCGACTAACATAAGGCTGAGCAAAGCATAGATACGCTTCATAAGAAAAGAACCTCCTCCGGAATTGTCACAAGATGCCCTTCAGGCATACGTGGCGCGGGAAGCCGTCCCTGCCATGTTCGTAGACCATCAGGACGCAAAGAGCCAGGAGCGACCATGGGGTCTTGTCCCCTGAAGATTCAACGCTATTGGCCTAATCTCCTTTCCAGGTCGTCTGAGCTTGATCGACCAGTGGGTCTATGTGCACAACAGACGAACCGACGCCGACATTTGCCCCTAGCG
The DNA here is from genome assembly GCA_002435875.1 of Anaerolineales bacterium UBA6131. GTDB lineage: Bacteria > Chloroflexota > Anaerolineae > UBA2200 > UBA2200 > UBA6131. Next base: position 4,874 of record DIVN01000063.1, on the reverse strand, counting down.
GAGGCTACGATTCAAAAACGAGCTGTAGCTCCGGCTGATCCACGTAGAACAGGATGAGGGCCGAAAGGATGATGGAGGCGATAGAAGTGACCAAAAGGGGGACGTCCGCGGGAGTGCCGGGCGCCTTGGACGGCACGACGTGCGAGATACCAATGAGCAAGCGCACGATGATGTTGAAGCCCTGCATAAACACCGTCATTGTGCGGCCCGCCGGACGCAGCGTAAGCAAGGACCAGGCCAGCAGAGCAAAGACGACGACGGGCGCAACCAACAAGACGAGATTCATGGACAGCAGGGTCTTGGGAGGCAGCAGCAAGATGGGCACAATCTGCAGCAGTGCGACTAGAACGATCGGTACAGGCCGCCTCTTGGTCATGCGGATATCCTCCAGAGCAAGTCTGACTAGGTAAGCGCATCCGTCATGGAATGCACAGACAAGTACGGCGCAGTACTCGATGTCACGCTACATTGAGGGTAAAGGACATTGTACCGCAAATACGCGGAGTGTCAAGCAGATACAAGCCGCTTACATAGCAATACATCGTGGAGAGGGAGAAGGTTCACCACGGACTGGAGCGCAGGCAGTACGCGCTCGGGAAAGAATTAGCGGGCCGCCTTCGCTGCAGGGCGCCCGCTACAGGACCGGGAAGTTGTCACCCGCAGCGGCCGCTTGGGCTGTCGTCACTGCAGCGCCAGGCTAACATTGGGTGATAGCCTGGCGCTGCGGCAGCACGTCAGAAGGGCGCGAGTGGCATCAGTAGAACGAGGCCACAAGCTCCACCATGGCGGCGTTGTCCTCTACGTCGGGCCCCAGGCTAAGAATCTCACCGCTAAAGGCCGACACCTGCCCCTGTCCATCGAGCTCGAGGTTCAAACGGCCCAGCCACTCGCCATCATAACCCGCCTGGAAGATCACGGTGTTCTCGGCACTGAGCGGCGGCACCGTCAAGAGCCGCGAGCGTCCGCCCACGATGGCGGCGATGCCGCTCACCTGCTTGGCCAACGACTCGTCTTGGTCCAGACCCAGGTGCGAAAGCAGGATGACCACGTCGCTCTTGGCACGGACCTCAGGGAGCACAGCCTCCAGCGCGGCCAGCGGGTCCAGCACAGTGGCCGACTCTTTTGGCTCCACGTAAGTCAACGCCTCTGGCTCTGTGAGGCCAATGAGGCCAAAGCGCACGCCCTCACGTTCGACCACCATATAGGGAGCAAAGATGGGCTTACCCTGGTTGTCTACTATGTTGCAGGAAAGAATGGCAAAGCGGGCTTCGGCTGCCCGCTGAAGCAGGTTATCAATCCCCAGGTTGAGGTCCATGGTACCAATGGCCATGGCATCATAGCCCATAGCATTCATGGCCTGCACAATGACGCGGCCCGCGGTGTTGTTGGCCAGACTCATGCCCAGCAGTGTGCTACCCCCGTCGAGGACGAGCAGGGGACCTGTGGTCTCACGGCGAACTTGCTCAATGACGGTGGCCCGACGGGCCACCCCTCCCTGAGGCGTGCCTCAACCACAAGGGTCGACGTAGCCACGCGAGTCATTGGTGTGCAGAATGGTCACCTTCACTGGTTCCGCGGGCGTCGTCACAGTAGGAGCCGACGTCGCCGTGGGAGACAAAGGTGTGGGCAGCGCCGAGGCCGGTCCTCGGGCAGTAGCCGTGGCAACCGTCACTGGTCCCGGGGCCAACTGCTCGCCTCCCTCCGGCGCACAGCCAGCCAGACTGAGGCTCAGAGATGCGATGATAACGATGGATCCGCGAAGTTTGGACAGCGACATTTCAGCACGCACTCCTTTGATATCCAGACGTTTAGGCGAGCCAGAGGAAATAGAGCCCGACGCCGATCAGCACCAGCCCGCTAAGGCGCTCTACGCGGGCAGACCATTGCATCAGCCGTGGCATCGCTTTAATGGCACCGGTGAAAGTGCCCAAAACGACGATAGGCACACCCCGACCCAACCCGTAGACCAGCAGCAGAAGGGCGCCGTAGGCGATGGCGCCTTTGGACATCACCAGGGTCAGGATGGCGGCCAAAGCGGGGGTGGCACAGCCAGAAGCGACAAAGCCCGAAACCAGGCCCAGAATAAGGGCGCCCAGGATGCCCCCACGCTTGACCCGTTCGCGTTGCTCCGCTGCCCAGTCAGGCAGCGGGAGTGCAAGCAATCCCGCCCATTGCATGCCCATGAGAATGCAGACGGCCGCTACGACATAGTACCAGAGGCCGCCCATGCCCCCCATCAACCCGCCTACCAAAGAGACGAATACACCGAGAGCAGCCAGAGTGATGGCCAGGCCCAGGGCAAAGGCAGCAGAGAGGGCAAAACTACGGCCGCGGGTGACCTGCTTCTGGCCGCCTACAAAGCCGATGACCAGCGGGATCATGGCCGCATTGCAGGGGCCGATGCTGGTGACGATGCCAGCCAGAAAGACCAGCACAAAGGACCACAGGGACGCATTGGCAATAGAATCCAAGTTCAAGGCAGGCATGGACTACTCCTGGGGAACGAGTTTCGCGAGCTCAGCGCGCAGCGCATCGTCAGTCATCGCTCCGATGTAGCCTGACGCCTGACCGTCTGCGGTTAGAAAGATGCTCGTGGGAATACTGCGGATGCCTGCTTGTTGAATCAGGCTGCTATTGGCACTGTCCGAAACCAGAACATCGACAAAGACAATTGCAGAGGCATAGTCTGGGCGAACTCGGGCCACCGTCTTGCTCATCTGCAGGCAAGGCACGCAACTAGCACTGTGGAAGAGAATGTAGGCTGCCTTGGCATTGCGCATCGACCACTCGATCTGCTCAGGGGCGCCCTGCGGAAAGGGGTCGTCGGCGCTGGCCTGATGCACGGGCAAAGAGCCCAGCGGCGCCACAGTCGCCTCACCAGCGGTCTGAGCCACAGCCAGCCCGGCAACCGAATCCGGCTGGCGGAAGAACTTGAAACCCAAGACGGCAAGCACCGCGATGGCGACAACCACCACAGGCAGCCACCGCCATCTTCTAATCTCGTTGGCTGACAAACGCCCTCCTACATCGGAATGAGACGCGACCCGGGCATCTGCCCGGGTCACTCATTGTGCGGAGCCATGCCCCGCAAACGCATCTATGGCCTCGTCTTGCTGCGTGTGGCAGGGTTCGGCAATCGCAGGCGACCAGATTGCCAGCGTCCTCCCTGCCATCAGCAGGTCACTCAATAGCGAAAAACAGCCGCCAGGAAGGAAGAATCGGGCATCTCATCGCGCGAGACCGCATAGACCGTGCCCCCATTGATGAGACACCAGATGGCGGCCAGATCCAACAGATCCTGGTCGCCAGTCTGCGCATCTTCGTGAACCTGTACCGCACCTGTCTCAGTGTCGTACAGGCCCCACACCTGCATGCCAGCGGCCACGAACAGGTCCTCTACCCGCCCATGTGCAGCCGCCACAAGAGCTTCGCGCACATCACTGGTGGTGCGCCCGGTGCCTGCCAGCTGGCGATACTGTGCATACGCGCGCTCTTGGGCCTGGCGAAACAGAGGTTGCACGAGTGGCCAGGCCTGCGCATGGAGATCACGCGGATGTAGGTCCTCGGGGTTTCCCGGAACGCCTTCCTCGACCAGCAGCGGATAGGAGCTGGCCTCGCGATACATCGGAAACAGGAACTCAACGCCAGCCAGCACCAAGGGCGATTTTTGGCTGGTTAGCACTTGAGGCAACTCATCATCGATCTTGCGGAACCACTGCAGGATTCTGGTCTTGTGCTCCTCGCTGGGATCGTGGCCATGGAAGACGGCCCCGCGTGCGCCGGATACGCCTGCCGATGTGCGGGTATGGAACTGTGTCTGCCTTTCAAAGCGGTCAAGGTTCAGGGCATCGGCCATACTCTGGGGAAGCCCTTCCAAATTGAGCTCCTCCACGGTATGCTGAGTGCCCTCCAGCAGACGGACTTGCTTCTGGCTCAGGGCGAGCAGGTAGAAATGGCCCTCGCTTGTGAAGAAGGGCAGCAGGGGTTTGAGGTGAAAGAACTCGGAGACAACCAGAAACTCATCAAACTGCAGGGGCAGGCGAAAGTAGCGCAGGTATCCATCCGCGATAAACAGCGCCAGGCCGTCGCTCTGCGCACGCCAGAATGCGGAATCGTCGAGCAGGCGCTGAGCTGGGGCGAGCATCTTACGCGCAACCGGCGACCGCAGCCCCTTGTCCACCAGGCGCACCTCAGCATCGCGCAGGAGATTGCGGAATCGGATGCGGTCCTGTTCGGAGTCACCACCTGGCGGCTGGGCCGGCATGAACAACGACACATGCCAGCCTGGATGGCGCAGCATGAGATCCTTGAGATCGTCCCTTGTCAGCATGTCCATGAGGATACTCCTTTCTTGGACTTTTCAGTAGTGCCGAACCAGAGAAGAACATATGGACTGCATCGCAGTCCTGGGCCAATCCGCACAGGTTGACAGTCTTAATCATTTGCCACGGCGGGCCGGAGCAAGCCGAACTAGGCTGACGTGCCAGATATGCCGGCACGCTCCAAAAGGCCAAGCAACTGCACGCGCTGCCCAGCATACTTGTCCGTGTAGAGTGGTGGGCAAGATTGTAATTTGGCTTCGCCAGTTGTCAAGCGCAGGGCAAAGGCAAGACAGGTGGGCTGACCACAGGCTGTACAATTGAGGCGCGGCAGCAACCCAAAGAGCTCCATTGGTTTGAGTCGCTCGCGCTTGGCCGTGCTGGGCTGGAGCTCGCTGTGGCGCTCCCAAGTATCATTGACCAGGTCGACCATGCGCCGCACGAGGAGCTCCGCCTCGGCACGGTCTGCCACGCTGCTGACACCAATGTCAGTGGGTCGGAAGTAGACGCTATGGCTGCCGGTGTGGCAGTTTAGCGTCTGGGCGGCATGCTCAT
>DIVN01000084.1 GCA_002435875.1 Anaerolineales bacterium UBA6131 | reverse complement strand
TTTGGGGATGAGCCCATATCTGTCGCTTCTGGTGGTTCCCATTCTGATGTATGTTTTTGGGCTAATCACGGAGCGTGTCGTAATACGTCCGACCCTTACCCGGCCGCACATGGTTCAGGTATTCGCAACCCTGGGGCTTTCGATGCTTATGGTAAATGGGGCGCAGGTTCTTTGGACGGCGAACTATCGATCTGTGCAGACGAGTCTTTCGTCCAGCGGCGTTGTTCTGGGATCCGTCAACATAGGAATGCCAAGGTTGCTTGCATTCGTGTTGGCGATGGCAATATCGGTGGGCCTCTACATGTTCCTGAAGTACACCTACGTCGGCAAGGCGATTCAGGCCACGGCCGAGAACGTGATGGCCGCACGGCTTATGGGCATTCGCGTGAATCAGATATACTCGCTGACTTTCGCGCTTGGCTCAGCGGTTACTGGCGCCGCGGGGTGCCTGCTTCTGCCGATGTATTATGCCTACCCACGCATTGGACTGGACTTTGTCCTGATTGCATTTGTGGTCGCCGTGATGGGAGGCCTTGGCAGTGTGCCGGGAGCTCTAGGTGCAGGGATCATCATAGGCATTGTGGAGACTGTCAGCGGCTATTTCATTTCGCCAGCGTTCAAGCAGGGTATCTATTTCCTTGCGTTCATTTTGGTGTTGGTGATCAGACCAGCGGGAATCTTCGGCACTCGCGGGGCTGAAGATTTGGGGGTGACATGAGCGAGACGACAGGAACCAAAGCGAGATCCAACGTTGTATCGGTGCTCCTGAGTCGTCGCACTATGTATTGGCTGCTTGGCGTTCTGGCGGCTCTGGCGTTTCCACATGTGATCGGAAATGACTACTACCTGGATATGGTTATCATGATTCTGATGTGGGCGGCTCTGGCCGAGGCCTACAATATCTCGGGAGGCTTTGGTGGCCAGTTTTCACTCGGACACTCAGCATTTCTGGGCATTGGAGCCTATACATCCACGATACTGTTCTGGAAGCTAGGTGTGTCGCCCTGGCTCGGTATGATCCCGGGCGCACTTTTCGCCGCGGTCATTGCGCTCCTGCTGGGTGGCGTGACACTGCGGCTTCGGGGGCCCTTTCTCGGACTTGCCAGCCTAGCCTTCACCGAGGTCGCGCATATCGTCGCCGTCAATTGGCGTCCGATGACGCGTGGCTCGGAAGGCATTGGGATACCGTACAAGCCGGGCCTGGCGAACATGATCTTCTCCAGTAAGGCAGACTACTTCTATCTCGCGCTCGCCTTGGCTGGTGGGGTTGTGCTCATCACATGGCTCATCTCACGCTCGCGCCTTGGCCATTACTTGATTGCAGTGCGTGAGAATCAGGAGGCAGCGCGTGCACTGGGGGTCAACACAACGAAGATCAAGGTAACGGGACTGGTCATTAGTGCTATTCTCACAGCGATAGGTGGAACATTCTACGCACAGTACATTCTGTACATCGACCCAGCATTGATGACCTTTGACATGTCAATCAAATTCCCCCTGATCGCAGTTGTCGGCGGAATCGGGACTGTTTGGGGGCCTGTCCTAGGAGCAGCCATCATGGTCCCCCTGTCTCAAATACTCAGATCGACGATCAGTGGCTCGGTGTCTGGACTGGATCTTGCCCTATATGGCTTGCTGCTTATTCTGGTGGTGCTGTTTATGCCTCATGGGCTATTGGTAGAGATTCAACAGCGATTCCGGCGGTGGCGGACCGCAAAGGGAGGTGGCCATGCTGCAGATCACTAGTCTGACCAAGCGTTTCGGCGGCTTGACGGCAGTCAAAGGTTTTTCGTGCGAGGTTCACAAGGGGGAGATTGTCGGGATGATCGGCCCCAATGGCGCAGGAAAGACCACCGTTTTCAACATGGTCTCAGGATTCATACGACCCAACGAGGGGAAGGTGGTCTTTGAAGGGCATGATATCACACGTTCCCGCCCAGACCAGATCTGTTACTTGGGCCTCTGTCGAACTTTCCAAATCGTTAAACCATTTGGCAACACGACTGTTCTCGATAACGTTGTGGTTGGGGCACTGGCAAGGGGAAGACCCATTCCAAATGCGCGGGCGAGAGCCTTGGAGATGGTCAGGCTTGTGGGTCTGTATGAGTATCGTAATGAGTTGGCCAAATCCATGACAATTGGCAATCGCAAGCGGTTGGAGGTAGCCAGGGCGTTGGCAACGGAGCCCACGCTATTGCTGCTTGATGAGCCCATGGGTGGCCTGAATCCCACGGAGGTCAAGGCTACCATGGGCTTGCTTCGCGATATCGTCCAAGAGGGAGTTACGATTCTCCTGATTGAACACGTTATGCAGGCGATCATGAACGTGTCGGACCGTATCGTAGTGCTTCATCATGGAGAGAAGATCGCGGAGGGAGAGCCGCGCGCGATAGCATCAGATCGGCGGGTCATCCAAGCGTATCTTGGAGAGGAGTACTGCATTGCTTGAGATCAAGAACCTCAGTGCCTACTATGGGGATATGCAGGTCCTGTTCGACGCCTCTCTGGAAGTAAGGGACGGCGAACTGGTAACGATTGTGGGCGCCAATGGCGCTGGCAAGTCTTCGCTGCTCCGGGCTATCTCAGGACTGATGCCGAAGGTTGTGGGCGAAATTGTGTTTGATGGACAGCCGCTTCTAGGCCGAGGCACTCATGAGATGGTAGAGCTTGGGATTGTGCAGGTGCCAGAAGCTCGGCAACTGTTTCCATTCATGACTGTGGCTGACAATCTCAAAATGGGTGCTTACTCAGCTCATGCTCGCCCTCACCTAGAGGAATCACTAGAGTACGTTTTCAACTTCCTGCCGACTCTGAAAGAAAGGCGCGGGCAACTGGCTGGCTCCCTGAGCGGCGGAGAGCAGCAGATGTGCGCAATCGGGCGTGGGCTGATGTCAAAACCCAAGTTGCTGATGCTTGATGAGCCCTCATTGGGCCTGGCGCCTATGTTGGTACAGCGTTGTTTTGATGTGGTCAGAGAAATCCAAGCGCGGGGAACCACCGTACTTCTTGTAGAGCAGAATGTGAAGCATGCCTTGGAGTTGGCCCATCGAGGCTATGTGCTTGAGAGTGGGCACATAGTTTTGCAGGGCAAAGGCAGCGAGTTGCTTTGCGACGAGCGCATCCGCCGCGCCTATTTGGGAATGTAGCTGGAAGGAGAGGTTCAGCGTGCGTGATGAACGAAGCAAGACCATTGCCCTGGTGTGCCATTGCGTATTGAATCAAAATGCCAAGATTGAGGGCATTGCGCGATATCCTGGCACCTTTCGTCCGGTCGTCGAGCAACTCCTGGCTGCCGATGTGGGTATCTATCAACTTCCCTGCCCGGAGATGACGTACTTTGGCATCAGCAGGTGGAGTGCCGTGAAAGATCAATACAGTTCTCCCTTCTTCAAGCGGCATGCCCAGAGCCTGGCGGATCGCATTGTGGATGAGTTGGAGGACTACAAGCGGCGGGGCTATCGTGTGCTTTGCGTGATCGGCATGAATGGCAGTCCCGCCTGCGGCGTAGACCTTACCCCACAGGCGGCAGAGGAACCTTGGGGTGGCCGGATACCTGGGGTGCCGAATAGACGCCTCGTGTCTGACAAGGGGACATTCATGGAGGTACTGGGCGAAGTTTTGGACGCGCGGGGCCTGGGGGACGTCCCTTTCATCGGCTTGCCAGAGGTCGCTGAGGCCGGGGACCTGGGCTCTGCACTATCCAGAGTAGAGGCGCTGTTGCAGGATCGGACCGCGGAATGCAACGTGCATGAAGGATAGGGCTCGCGTGTGGGCAGGTTGGACGTCGGCATCGCGCGTGGGCGGTCGCTGGCTAGTGCTGTTTGTAGGGTGTGTCATCTGGGGCCTTGGGATTGTAATGACAGTCAAAGGCCGACTGGGTGTAGCGCCTTGGGAGGTTCTGCAGGTTGCAGTCAGTCATATATCCGGGCTGTCTCTGGGAAGAATCGGACAATTGATAGGTCTGTTCCTGGTTGTGCTGACGTTTGTAGTGGCCCGAATCAGGCCAGACTGGGCTACGCTGGTGACCATGTTTTTCGTCGGCTTCTTTGTAGATGTCTGGTACCCTCACGTGCCCGATGTTGCGAATCTCTGGGCGCGCGCGGTGATGTTAGTTGGGGGGACGGTGGTCATTGGCTTTGCCACTGGGCTTTACTTGAAGGCAGATTTGGGGGCGGGCCCACGTGACTGCGCAATGTTTGCCATTCGCAAGCTTACCGGCAGGAGCATACGATTCTCTCGCACTATCCTCGAGATGATGGCGCTGGTAATCGGCATTGCTCTCGGCGGGCCAATCGGCTGGGGCACNNCTACGCAGTGATCATTGGTCCGATTGTGCAGTTCTTCATACACGTACTCGGCGGCACTGCTGATCAGGCAACTGTTTCATCTGACGCAGGCTGAGTCGGGCTTGGTGTTTATCAGCCGAGTATCTGCCAGTGTTGTGCAATCGCTGGCAGCCCCTAAACGGGGCAGACTGGTATACAAAACTATATATAGAATCACTGCGTTGGACGTGCGTCTGGGTTTTGCGAACAGTAGACGGGAGGCTGGCGTATGATGTTTGTGTAGATTCTGATTCAATTCCAGGTCAGAGTTCTTGGTGTGGGTACAAAGAAACGTGCTATTGAAGCAAAATAGGAGGATGTAGAACATGTCAGTAACGAATATGCTGGAAGTGCTAGACCGGGCCCATGCTGGGCCTGTTACCACCGTGAAAGACTGGGACATGAGAGTCGTTCCCGGAACAGCCGCGAAGATGGTGAAGAAGTACAATCTTGTTGGCACGTGTGCGCCCAAGAACCCTGTGAACACGGATGACTCGTTGGCAGATCGATTCTTCGAGGCTGGATTTGAACTGGCGATTGAGCTCGGCATGCTCTGTATCGATACCGAGCGCCGCATTACGTTCAACAAGACAGAGCTGTGGGATGTGTTGCACAAGATCAAGCCTGAGTTGGTGCTGGGACAGGGGCGCGATCAGGTCGTCATGTACCCCAGGAAGCCGGAGGATCCACGGAGGCCCCTGTTCAAGTCGCCTTTGGGTATCGTAGTCTCCGAAGGGTTGTGGGTGCCCGTAATGCAGGGCATAGTCGAGAACCATGAGATCGATATTCTGCAAGGCGGTTCTCTGGAAACCGTGTACGGTCATCGCGTCCGGTCGCAAACGCCATACGAGACGATGGCTGGCATGCTCAACGCGCGGCTCACGCATGAGGCGCTCTGGCGCGCCGGAAGAACCGGCATGCCAGTAACTGGAGTGATCAGCAGCGTGACCTGCTTCGGCCAGATGGGAGGTTTTGCGGTTGAGGGTGGACTGTCTGCCAAGAAGGATATCTGTATGGTACTCGGTCCATCTGATCTCAAGACCAGCTATCACTGTCTCCACAAAGTCGTACAGGCCGTGAATGTTGCTGCTCCGATCTACTCCAGTTCGCTGCCGATGATTGGCGGCTATGCAGGAGGCCCCGAGGGCACTGCACTCGTCGCGATCGCCTACTCGCTTTCGCACTACATTGTGCACCAGGCGACCTACGG